>JBILAB010000226.1:0-2965 GCA_044354455.1 Crocinitomicaceae bacterium
TTTGGACACAGTGAAGGATTAAGTCCATCGATATCAAATGAAATATATACGTTTTCGGGTAGTTTCTGAATAATTTCACTTACTTGTTCTTTCCATGTTTTACCTGCGTATGCTTGATTTTTTATATACCAATCGTAAAATGTTTCAATGCGATTGTCTTTTTGTGACAAAAGTACTTCTGTTTCAGAAATATCTCTGATGCCAACTTGCACTAATTTATGCATGTTCTCACAACTTGCAAGTACATTATACATAATACTTGCATGCGATTGCGTAAAACCCTCGTAGGCAGTTCTTAAGTCTGCATGAGCATCAATTTGTAAGATTCCAAAACTTGAATATTTTTCATTTAAAGCTTCAATTAATCCAAGTGGTGTAGAATGTTCACCACCAAGAACAGCAGGAATTTTACCTGTAGAAATTAGCTTTAGACAGCGCTCTTTTAAATTTTCTTTTAACGCAACTTGTGTTTTATTTATTTCTGTGATTTCTGTGTTATATTTTTCTTTCGCTGCACTTTCTCCATGCGTTTCCAAGTAATCTAAATAGCTGACACTTTTAGCGCTTAAATTGTCATTTAGTTCTTTCCATTCTTTGGAAATTGGTGACATAAAAACTTTAGTATCATACGCTTTTTCAAGTTCAGGATGAAAAAAATCCAGTTGTGTGGAAGCATCTAAAATAATTTTTGGACCATTACTCGTCCCTTTTCCATAAGATGCAGTTGCATCCCAAGGAATTGGAATAATAACAATATTTGCTTCTTCTTCAGTGCAGGGGAAACCAAAAATATTTCCATTTGCAATACCAACGCCATTTGGATCAAAATCAGTCATTAGTTACCATTTTTATAAGCTTCAATTGCTTTTCTTACAGAACCAAATCTCTTCAGTAAAACTTCAGCTTCTGAATAATCAATTTGTATTTCATCCATAATCATTTTTGTTCCTCGATCTATAAGTTTGTCATTACTCAATTGCATATCAACCATCTTATTTCCTTTTACACGTCCGAGTTTAATCATTAGTGAAGTGGAAATCATGTTTAAAACTAGTTTTTGCGCAGTTCCTGATTTCATACGTGTGCTTCCAGTGACAAATTCAGGTCCAACAATTGGAGTTATAGCAAATTGCGCTGTTTTCGCTAAAAGTGAATCCGGATTACATGAAATTCCTGCTGTTAAAATTCCGTTTTGCTTTGCTTTTTCGAGACCTCCAATTACGTATGGGGTAGAACCTGAAGCTGCTATACCAATTATAGTATCATTTTTATGAACGTCATAATCCAAAAGATCTTTCCATGCTTGTTCTCTATCATCTTCGGCAAATTCTACTGCTTTTCTAATAGCAGAATCGCCTCCAGCAATTATTCCCACAACAATTCCATGGTTTATTCCAAATGTAGGAGGACATTCGCTCGCGTCAACAATTCCTAATCTTCCACTTGTACCTGCTCCGATGTAAAATAAACGACCTCCATTTTTCATTCGTTCAAAACATGCATCAACAAAGGAACTTATACTTGAAATTTCTTTTTCTACTGCAAGAGCTACAAATTGATCTTCCTTATTAATATTAGTCAACAATTCTTGAGTTGACATTTTATCTAAATGCTCATAATTTGAAGAAGATTCTGTAATTTTTTTCACTTTCCTAGACTAAATATGCTTTAAAATCATTCTCAATTAGTTCGACCTCAACACGATCTTTTAAAGTAGTTGATAAACCTAAGCCAATGAAATCAGTTTTTATAGGATACCTTCTGTGTGCTCTGTCAACTAGCGCAACAGTTTTAATCGCTTTTGTTGCTTGCTCAAGAAATTTCATAACGGCATATTGCATTGTTTTTCCTGAATTAATGACATCATCAACAAGAATGATATATCCTTTTTTTAATAATTTTTCATCAATTGATAAGCGGATTTTTTCACTCCACGGCTCTTCTTTATTTATTGAAACTTCGAAATAAACAATTTTTATAGTTGAATTAGCATTAATTACTTCTACAATTTTTTTTGCAAGAATGCTACCATTACCTAAGATTCCTCCAATAAAAAGTGTTTTTTCTTCAAAAGAATTTTCAAGGATTTGATGTCCTAAACGAGTGATTTTTTGCTCGATCTGTTGATGGTTTAATATTACTTGCATAATTTCAAGTGTGTTTTCACAAATATAGCTAAATCAATAAATCATCTTGATTAATGAGTTCACTTTTTTCTTGATTGAACAGCTTCGTAAACAACATGTTGAATTTTAGTCCTGATATTTAAGTCGCGTAATTTCCAGTTTTCAGCATCCGGATTTACACGATTTGAGAGGAATATAAAGATTACTTTATCTTTTGGGTCGGCCCAAGCCAATGTTCCTGTGAATCCAGAATGTCCAAAACTTTCCTGCGACGCTAAAATATCGCAAGGACCACCACCGCTACTATTTGGCCTGTCAAATCCTGCACCTCGGCGATTTCCTGAAAATTGAGCCTTTGTGTATTCATTTACGGTTTTCTCATCTAAGATTGTCATTCCTGCGTATTTCCCCTTTAAAAGAAATAAATTCATGATGCTTGCTAAGTCCGTAGCATTACAAAATAATCCTGCATGACCAGCTACTCCTCCAAGCATTGCGGCTCCTGGATCATGAACATGACCATGAATAAGTTGTTTTCGGAAGATTAAATCATTTTCAGTTGGAATAATTTTTGTTTTTGGGAAATAGTTTAACGGTAAATAGCGCGCAAACCTCAAGCCCATGGGCTCGTAAATGGTTTTACGTAAATATTCATCTTGTTTGCAGTTAATTTGTTTTTCGAGAATTTTTTGCGTGAAATAATAGCAGAGATCAGAGTAAACATATTTCTTTGCTCCTAATGGAGTTTGAAATATTTGAGCATACATGCTATCTACGTAAGATGGTTTAATAAATATATTTTCAGCAACTTGAAGTTTGAAATTTTCTGATTTTAAATT
>JBILAB010000056.1:0-10669 GCA_044354455.1 Crocinitomicaceae bacterium
AACAATACCAGAGAAATCATAATTTGTGGGAAACTGCAGTTGATGAAATGCCTGTTCATGGAACTATTGCTTCACAATTCAACGATCCAGGAATGAATTCCTTGTACAAGGTAATTATGGATAAAGTCGTAGAGAAAACAGGAATGGATTTAAATTCAACCTTTAAAATCACACGAGAAATGTCTGAAAAGATTTTTGTGATTCCACCTGATAGAACGCGCTATTTATCTGAAATTTCTGAAAATAATCGCTCCTACGATAAATGGGTAAATGAGCAAGTGCTTGTAGCTGAAAAATTATATGGTTTAAATAGTGCTATTGCTACCATGCAAAATGCGAAGTTCGAGGATAAAGATAGATTAGTAAAAAGTTTACAAGAATCCTTTGAAATAGAAAAATTAAATTTTGATCCTAAAAATTGGGCGATAATTCAAACTTGGAAAGATAAAAAAAAGCTATTTAAGAATCCAAATTTTGAATTTAAAGTACGAGAAAAAATTATTAAAATTGAGACGCACACTGAATCACTTTCTCACTCACAAATTCCAAAAGTTTCTTCTCCAAAATACAGTAGCTGGGGCGATATTTTAAGATGGGTTTTACAAGAAAATTATCCAGGAGAATTCCCCTATACAGCAGGTTTATTTCCATTTAAAAGAGAAGGTGAAGATCCAACACGCATGTTTGCTGGTGAAGGCGGTCCAGAAAGGACAAACAAGCGTTTTCATTATGTAAGTCTTGGATTACCTGCAAAAAGACTTTCCACTGCCTTCGATTCAGTTACTCTTTATGGAAATGACCCGGATTTAAGACCGGATATTTATGGTAAAATCGGCAATTCTGGTGTTTCAATTTGCTGCTTAGACGATGCTAAAAAATTGTACTCAGGATTTGACTTAAGTAATCCATCGACATCGGTTTCTATGACAATTAACGGTCCTGCACCAATGCTTCTTGGTTTTTTCATGAATGCTGCCATTGACCAAAACTGTGAGAAATATATTACTGAGAATGGTTTAGAAGCTGATATAGAAAAGAAAATTGAAGCTATTTACAAGAAAACTGGTACTGAGCGACCAAAATACCAAGGAGAACTTCCAGAAGGAAATAACGGTTTGGGATTAATGTTGCTCGGTGTAACTGGAGATCAAGTTTTAGATACTGAAATTTATGGTAAAATAAAGACTGAGACATTAAAAATGGTTCGAGGAACAGTTCAAGCTGATATTTTAAAAGAAGATCAAGCGCAAAATACCTGTATTTTCTCGACAGAATTCGCACTTCGATTAATGGGAGATGTACAGCAGTATTTTATTGATAACGGTATTCGAAACTTCTATTCTGTTTCTATTTCAGGATATCACATTGCAGAAGCAGGTGCAAACCCTATAACTCAATTAGCTTTTACACTTGCAAATGGGTTTACCTATGTAGAATATTATTTGAGTCGCGGAATGAATATCAATGATTTTGGACCGAACTTATCTTTCTTCTTTTCAAATGGAATCGATCCGGAATATGCAGTTATTGGTCGCGTAGCAAGAAGAATTTGGGCAAAAGCACTAGCCAAAAAATATGGTGCTAATTCGCGAGCACAAATGTTAAAATACCACATTCAAACCTCAGGAAGATCATTACATGCGCAAGAAATTGACTTTAATGATATTCGTACAACCTTACAAGCGCTATATGCGATTTATGATAATTGTAACTCACTGCATACAAATGCATACGACGAAGCAATAACAACACCAACTGAAGAATCAGTTAGAAGAGCAATGGCAATACAATTAATCATAAATAGAGAACTTGGATTAACAAAAAATGAAAATCCCTTACAAGGTTCATTTATAATTGATGATTTAACGGATTTAGTAGAAGAAGCTGTATTATTAGAATTTGATCGTATAACTGAACGTGGTGGTGTTTTAGGCGCAATGGAAACCATGTACCAGCGTTCTAAGATTCAAGAAGAATCATTGTATTACGAAACATTAAAGCACACTGGAGAATTTCCAATTATTGGTGTAAACACCTTTCTAAGTTCAAAAGGATCTCCTACAATTCTTCCAAAAGAAGTAATTCGTGCAACGGAAGAAGAAAAAGAATATCAAATTAAAATGCTCAAAGAACTGCAAATAAAAAATAAGGAGCTTGCTATTATAGGAATTGAACGTGTTCAAGATGCCGCTATAAATAATCGGAATATGTTTGAGCAATTAATGGAGACATGTAAATACTCTTCCCTTGGTCAAATCACACATGCCTTATTTTCAGTAGGAGGGCAATACCGACGCAATATGTGATTTTCGCAAGTCTATACTTTTTTAATTGCGAATAATAATTATTAAATATAAATTCTTGTTATTAATTTTGCATCATATTCTTTAAAAAAGTAGCTAAATGAATCCCGATTTAATAATTCTTTGTGTTGCTTTCTCTCTTTTTGGAATAGAGCTCATTTTCCTTAAAATCAAAAAAAGAGAAATAAGCTTAGACCAAACTGTTTTAAACTTAGGGCTTGGAATGATCGAAAGATTAATAGGCATTCTAACTATTAATTTTGGCTTGTATTTTTTCACTTTTTTAATTCCTTGGAGATTTATTGACCCTTTTGGGCCGCCTTGGTTAGCTTTTGCTGTGGCTTTTGTTGCTGTGGATTTGATGTGGTATGTCTACCATCGTTTATCTCATCGTGTATCAATGATTTGGGCAGCTCACATGATACATCATCAAAGTAAAGAATACAATTTCTCTGTGAATTTTGCAATATCACCCTTGGGATTTGTTGCACGAATTTTTGTTTATGGAACACTTATATTTTTTGGAATTACCCCAGAGAATATTATTATTGCAAATGCTGTAAATGCTTTGTATCAATACCTTTTGCACAGCGAATTATGGCCTGAATTTAAGGGTTGGGAGCGAATTTTCGTAACACCTAAATTTCATCAATTACATCATTCTTCCGTGCATGAGCATTTAGATGTTAATTATGGTGGTGTTTTTACAATATGGGATAGAATTTTTAGAAGCTATAGAATAGATGATATTCCTGTAGTTTATGGCTTAACAAAAGAAATTGAGCAGCAAGATCCATTTCATACTCAAGCATTATTCTTTCTGAAGCTGATTCATAATTTCAGGAAACTACCCTTTAGAAGAGCTGTGGCTTTATTATTTCTTGGACCTGAAGCACAAAGTTCAGAAATGCCACGAGTATACAAAGCCCCAATAAAGCACAATTTCCCAAGAATCATCTTTGGAATTCTTCTCTTTGTTGTAGGATATGTATTTCTTTGTCAACAGAATTTTCCAAATTGGGCAGCTTTTTCTATTGGTTTTACTGGTATTTTTATTATGAGTGGTCTTGTTATCAAATACAGATATAATTATAAAGAGGAAGTATAATCTTCTCCTCCTAAAAATTAATTTTATTTGCTTATTACTATATTTGCATAGATCTTCTTATTAAGAAATGAATCTATAAAATTGTAAATGAAATCTTTTTTTTTAATTGGGTGCATATTCGTATCATCTCTAGTAGTTTGTCAGAAGAACACACACATTCTACCAAGTCCAGTTGTTTGCATAGAACAAGAAGATAAACTCCATTTTGACAGTACAATTTCTGTTGATTTTTCTAAAATTTCCCCAAATTTAAACGAACAATTAAAAATTCTTGGAAGTGTCTTTCACAAACTAACATTCAAAAATGACACGAATTCCCTTATTAAATTCAGTAAATTAAAAAATGTAATTCAGGATTCGTATACAATCACCATTAATAAAGACATACGAATTTCCTATTCGAGCGAACAATCATGTTTCTATGCGCTTCAATCTCTGATGCAAATGATAGAAAAAGAAGGTGAAACCTACTTTGTTCACAAAACCTTTGTGAGTGATTTTCCGAAATACCAATGGCGTGGTTTGCACTTGGATGTTTCACGTCATTTTTTTTCTGTTGAAGAAGTCAAAAAATTTATTGATTTAATGGCGATTTATAAGTTCAACACCTTTCATTGGCATCTCACAGACGATCAAGGTTGGCGTGTAGAAATTAAAAAATATCCAAAACTGACAGAAGTTGGGGCTTGGAGGGATAGCACAGTTGAAAATCATTATACTAGTTCTCCCCGCAGCTATAAAAAAGAACGCTACGGAGGTTTTTACACCCAAGAACAAATTAAAGAAATCGTAAAATACGCTGGAGAAAAGTACATTACTGTGGTTCCTGAAATAGAAATGCCAGGGCATAGCCGCGCTGCACTTAGCGCCTATCCTGAATTCTCCTGTAATGGAACGCAACAAGAAGTACCTGGACTCTGGGGTATTTTTGACGATATCCTTTGTGCGAAAGAAGAAAGCATTCTGTTTATGCAAGCTATTTTATACGAGATTGTACCATTATTTCCCGGAGAATACATCCATATTGGTGGCGATGAAGCTCCAAAAACAAGATGGAAAGAATGTCAGAATTGTCAAAATATTATTCGAGAAAACAAGCTAAAAGATGAGCATGAACTTCAAAGTTATTTTATTCAAAGAATGGATAGTTACCTAACTCAAAAAGGAAAAAAAATAATTGGATGGGACGAAATTTTAGAAGGTGGATTATCTAAAAATGCTGCTGTTATGTCCTGGCGTGGATTTGATGGTGGATTAGAAGCAGCAAAACAAGAACATTATGTTGTTATGTCGCCCGGTTCTCACTGTTATTTCGACCATTACCAAGGAAAAGGAAAAGATGAACCCTTAGCAATTGGTGGATTTACTCCCTTGGAAAAAGTGTATGCTTTTAGTCCTATACCACAAGGAATGAAAACAGAACACGCAGCTTATGTTCTTGGAGCTCAAGCGAATCTTTGGACAGAATACATTCCGACCTTTGATAAATTAATGTACATGGCTTATCCTAGAGCAATTGCATTGGCTCAAGTTCTCTGGTGTTCAGAAAAACCAAGTTTTGAGGAATTCTCTAGTCTACTTCACAATAAACATTTCAGCTTACTCGAAAAACAAAATATTCCTTTTTCAAAAACTTCACTTCTTCCCATATTAAACTTCAATCGTTCAGAAAAAGGACTAAAATTTTGGATTGAATCAAAAAAGTCATCAGAACAATTTAAAGTGCAATCATCATTAAGTGCTCGGAAAGATGAATTTATTTTAAATTCCAAACAAGCCATTACCTTTGAAAGAACGAGTGGTAGGAACTTTGAAAATACCATTCTTGTAAGCTCTGAAGCTACAGGTTTGAGTTCAAATTTTGTGATTCACAATTCTCCATCACTTGGAGTTCCTGTAAAACTAATTACACAAGCAAGTCCAAGCTACAATAGCGGCGATTTAACCCTTGTTGACGGACAATATGGAGGAAGACCATGGAAAGGTCACGAATGGCTTGGATTTGACACTTCTTATATTGAAATTGAGATCGATCTTCTTAAGAAACAAAAAATTAAAAGCGTAGAACTTTCTTTTTTAAAAGATCAAAATTCATGGATTCACTTACCAGTAAAAATTGAGCTTGAAGCAGTGAATAAAACCAAAAAATATACAAGTAGCGAAACATCCATTAAAAAAGAAAAAGTGCTAATAACCTTTTCACATAAAACACAAAAAATTAAAATTAAAATCTACTCTTTGTCTAAAATCCCAAATGGAATGCCTGGTGAAGGAACGCAACCATGGACTTTTATAGATGAAATTAGCATTCAGAAATAGAAAAATAATTTTATCTTCTTCCGTAAAAACTTTGTTTTTGTCGTGGAGGTCGAGTATCAGGAGATTTAATTTTCACTTTTCCAGTAGCAGGAAATGGGTGTTCATTTACAACAGGAACAGTTAAGCCAATCAATTTTTGGATGTCTTTTAAATAAGCTCTCTCTTCTGTATCACAAAAGGAAATTGCTTTTCCGCTTGCTCCTGCCCTCCCAGTTCTTCCAATTCTATGAACATAGGTTTCAGGTATATTTGGGAGATCATAGTTAAAGACATACTCTAAATCATCAATGTCAATCCCTCTTGCAGCAATATCTGTGGCAACAAGGACACGTAATGTTCTTTCCTTAAAACTATTTAATGCATTTTGACGCGCATTTTGTGATTTATTTCCATGTATTGCTGCGGCATTAATTTTTTCTCGACTTAAAATCTTAACAATTTTATCAGCACCGTGCTTGGTTCTAGAAAATACTAATGCATTAGAAATTTTTTGCTCTGCCAATAAATGCAATAACAATTCTTTTTTCTGATCCGTATCAACGTAATACAATTCTTGCTGAATTGTTTCTGCCGTTGAAGAGACAGGGCTTACTTCAACATGACTTGGATTTGTCAGGATAGAATTTGCTAGGCTCGTAATTTCTTTTGGCATTGTTGCTGAGAAAAAGAGGGTTTGTCTCTTTTCTGGAATAATCTTGATGATTTTCTTAACATCGTGAATAAAACCCATGTCTAGCATTCGATCTGCCTCATCTAAAACAAAAATCTCAAGTGACTTTAAATTAATGAACCCCTGTTGTACAAGATCTAAAAGTCGACCTGGTGTTGCAATTAATATATCTACACCATTTTTTAAGCGATTTACTTGAGATGCTTGATTTACACCACCAAAAACTACGGCATGTTTTAAGGGAAGATTTGCTCCATAACTCTTAAAACTATCTTCAATTTGAATTGCTAATTCTCTTGTTGGTGTTACGATCAAAGACCGTATACTTCTATTGCCAGATGTTCGTGGAATTTGTGTTAATCGCTGTAAAATCGGAATTGCAAAAGCTGCTGTTTTTCCAGTTCCAGTCTGAGCGCAGCCCATAATATCTCTACCAGCTAATAAAATTGGAATTGCTTTTTCTTGAATTGGAGTTGGGTTGGTATAACCCTCTGAGGTAAGAGCGTTTAAAATCGGCTCTAAAAGATTTAGTTCTTTAAATGTCATAATCGTAAATAATTCTACGCTTGACAAATATTTTAATTGAAAGACCTAGAATTCGTGCAAAGATAGACCAAAAAATAAGAAGAATATTTCTTTTTAATATTATTAAACTTTTTTAATTAGATATCTGATAGAAATAAGCACTGTAGGGTATTAGAATCTTAATTTTACAGCAAATTACTGCTTTAAAATGTATAATGAACTACATACTTTTGATATAACTATCAAACGCATCATTAAAAAGAATGCCATTCTCAGTTCTTTTCTTTGAAAGCTGCTTAAGTTCAACTAATGCCCAAAGTATAAATTCCTTCAAGAAATTTACATCCTCTTTAGCCAGTTTTGGTTGATAAATGCGCAGTAGTTCATCAAGTGGCTTCAATGTTGACAATACTTTTTGATAATCATTATTCTTGGCTTCATCTGAAAGTTCGATGTTATCAGCTTGTATGAACCAATCTACTACTGCATCATAAACTGTAGTTTGATTCGGTTTTTTAAGTTTTTCAATTTTTGGAAAATACATTAAAAACAAGGTTTTGGTCGCTTCACTTATCAGGTGATTTGCTACAAAATCACTACCTTCTTGTTCGCCTTCGTATACTAACTCAACCTTTCCTGTAATAGATGGAATCATTCCCATTAGATCACTGAATCGGACTGAGGTATGTGTTTCAGCATTCAAGAGTGCGCGTCTTTCTGCAGTGCTAATTAAGTTCTCATAACCTGTAATACTCATTCGAGCACTTACACCACTTTTTGGATCAACGAATTCGCTAACACGCGCTTCAAAAGCAATTTGCTCAAGTAAATCTTTGGCAAGTTCCGGAACATAAACTTCAATTGCTCGACTGTCAGATTTTTCTGTTTCTTGTTCCGTTATCCGTTTTGCAGTCGGTAAATCATATGCGTAATGCGTGAGTATTTGTGAGCCAATTCGATCCTTGAGGGGCGTGACAATACTTCCCCTGTTGGTATAATCCTCAGGATTGGCAGTAAATACAAACTGAACGTCTAAGGACATTCTTAATTTGAAGCCACGAATTTGTATGTCGCCTTCTTCCAAAATATTAAAGAGCGCAACTTGAATCCTAGCTTGTAAATCAGGTAATTCATTTATTACAAATAGACAACGATTTGCGCGCGGAATCATTCCAAAATGCAAAACCCTATCATCGGCGTAACTCAGTTTTAAATTTGCTGCTTTAATGGGGTCAATATCGCCAATCAGGTCGGCAATTGTGACATCAGGAGTTGCCAACTTTTCAAAAAACCGATCATCTCTATGCAGCCATTCAATTGGAGTTGCATCTCCTTTTTCACGTATAATATCTTTAGCATAACGACTAATTGGAGCAAAGGGATCGTCATTGATTTCACTTCCAGCAACAATTGGAATGTATTCGTCTAATAACTGAATCATTAGCCTTGCAATTCTTGTTTTTCCTTGTCCTCTCAAGCCCAATAAATTGATATTGTGTTTCGATAAGATTGCTCGTTCTAATTGTGGTATGACAGTTTGTTCGTAACCGTGCATTCCCTCAAATGTTTTTTTACCTGCTTGAAGTGCTACAATCAAATTATCCCTTAACTCTGATTTAATAGATTTGGAGACATACTTTGCTTTTTTTAAATCACCTATTGTTTTTATAGTAGTATTCATAGTTTTAATTAATTCGTTTTTTTCGGTTGCTTTCATAATCGTGAAAAATCATTTCTCCTAGTCCTTTTAGTCCTGTAAAAAAAGCTTTTCCTTTATTTGATTTCGTAAATTCTTCAATAAAAGACTTAAGATAAGGATCTTGTGCGATCATAAATGTAGTAATTGGAATGTGCAACTTTCGCGCTTGAGCTGCCATTGTGTAGCACTTATCGACAATAAATTGATCCAATCCGTTGCTATTTTTGTAGTATTGTCCATCCGGCATTCTAAGGCAGCTGGGCTTTCCATCTGTGATCATAAAGATTTGTTTATTAGTATTTCTTTTTCGCCTTAAAATATCCATCGCTAGCGCTAAACCAGCAACAGTATTAGTATGATACGGACCAACTTGAAGATAAGGTAAATCTTTGATCTTTATGGGCCAAGCATCATTTCCAAAAACAATTACATCTAAGATATCTTTGGGATAGCGCGTGGTAATAAGTTCTGCTAAAGCCATGGCCACTTTTTTGGCTGGTGTGATACGGTCTTCGCCATATAAAATCATACTGTGACTGATATCGATCATCAGAACTGTACTCATTTGAGATTTGTGGTGAGTATCTTCAATAATTAAATCCTCTTCAGATAATTTAAACTCACCAATTCCATGATTAATTTGTGCATTTTTTAAGCTTTCAGTAATTGATATTTGTTCAATACTATCTCCGAATTGGAAATTCCTAAATTCCCCTGTCGCTTCATCTCCTTGGCCGCTTTTCTTTGATTTATGATTACCAGAACCACTTTTTTTAATATTCCCAAATAGCTGTTGCATTGCATTTTTACGAAGTGCACGTTCTGTTTTTGCTGTAATTTTTAAGGAAGCTGGACCTTTTGCTTTAATTTCTTCCCTTAGATAACCTTTCTTTTTTAAATCTTCCAAAAAATTATCTAGCGTATACTCATCATTTGTCAATCTATATTCTTCATCTAAAATTTTAAACCAATTCAGCGCTTCATCCACATCACCTGATGTATGCGTAATCAATTCACTAAAAATGTCAAAAAGTCTCTCAAAATCAGATTGCTCAGGTGCTTTATAAGGAGTAAAAATAAAACCTGATTTGAAATTTTCATTCATATTTTACAAACAAAAAAAATGATAAATAGTTTTCAAAATCCTAGAAAGATGCAAAATGATAAGGAAAGAGAAATGGAAAAAGATAATAATTAATAAATACTACCCTGATTGATTATAAACCTCAAACATTAAAAGTGCTGAAAAACTAATTTACTTAAAAATTAATTTTTACCCTCCCTCATAAATATATAGTCTTAAGTACTATTTTCTTTTTGTTACCACAATATTATCCTTCTGATACTATCAACATTTTTGATGTTATAACTTTTAATTCCTTAAAAATGGCTTAATATAAGTGTTGATCTACATGGATAATTTTACTAAAAAATAATAATGGATAAAAAAAGACAAGTTGAATTAGTCGTAATATCTGACATTCATTTAGGCACCTTCGGATCTAGGGCAAGAGAATTAATCGTCTACCTTCGTTCTATTCAACCAGAAACATTAGTGTTAAATGGTGACATCATTGATATTTGGCAATTTAGAAAACATTATTTCCCAACGGAGCATATGCAAGTTATTAAAGAAATAACTTCTTTATTATCAAATGGAACAAAGGTGTATTACATAACTGGAAACCACGATGAAATGCTTCGAAAATTTAAAGGTTTCAATATTGGATTATTTGAAATCCAAAATAAGCTGATTTTAAATCTTAAAACCGGAAAAGCATGGATTTTCCATGGTGATGTATTCGATACGGCAATGAAAAACTCGAAATGGCTTGCTAAACTAGGTGGAAAAGGTTATGACCTACTAATTATGATTAATACAATTGTTAATTGGGTTAGTGAAAAACTTGGTAGAGGCAGAATATCCTTGTCTAAAAAAGTGAAAGATAGTGTAAAAGGTGTAATTAAATTTGTTAATAATTTTGAGGAGACAGTTGCAGAAATCGCTATAAAGAATAATTATTCGTTTGTTGTTTGTGGGCATA
>JBILAB010000227.1:0-2944 GCA_044354455.1 Crocinitomicaceae bacterium
ACCAAATGGAGATTTTGATTTTAATGTAATCATTCGTAGTTTGGTATTCAATAAAGAAGATAAGTATTTATCCTGTGCAGTTGGTGGGGCAATTACCATTCTTTCTGAACCTGAAGAAGAATATGCCGAATGCCAGACAAAAATTGGAAAAATTATAAATGCATTCAATGAATCCTAATATTCAAGGTCATCTTTCTGATTTTTTTAAAAAACAAAGCGCCCCACTCTATTTTGTGGCCGTGAGTTGCGGATTGGATTCGATGTGCTTGCTTTGGACCTTAAACAAACTCAAATTACCGCTACACGTCTTACACGTCAATTATAATCTTCGAGGAACAGAAAGCATTGAAGATGCAAATTTAGTAGAGGATTATTGCAAAAAAATAGGAGTGCCACTTACTATTCACGCTGTTGACTTCAAAGAATTCTTAAGAAAAAATGGTGGTAATCTTCAGCTAGAAGCTAGAAATACACGCTATGCTTTTTTTAATCAAATAAGCGAAAAATATCCCAAATCCAAAGTTGTTTTAGCACATCATTTTGACGATCAAATGGAAACCTTTTGGTTACAACTATTTCGTCAATCTGGAATGTCAGGACTTTCTGGAATGAAAGCAGTAAATGATCGCTATCTCCGGCCATTTTTAAGTCTTCCGAAAGAGGAACTTAAAACACTTGCAGAAACAAATAAAATTCCTTGGAGAGAAGATAGCAGTAATGCGAAAAATGATTATTCGCGCAATAGATGGCGAAACGAATACCTGCCATTTTTAAATGCTAAAATTCCAACACTTTCAGCATCGGTTAATTTGATTCAGGATATTTTTCAAAAACAACTAGATACCGATAAAATCCAAAATGATAAATGGAAAGAAAAGATCCTTAAAACTTCTAAATTTACTTTAAAAGAAATTAATGAAATTCCTATTTATCAATTAGTTGAAATTTTTAAATTACTTGATATTCCACTGTATAATTTACCTGCAATTATTGCACTCGTAAACTCTCAAAAAGGAAGTAAGAGAAGCTGGACTAGTTTAAGTGGACCCTATAATTCTGTAATTCGAGAAGATAATAGACTAGTTTTTCTTAATACAAACACAAAAAAATTTAAGCTTCCAAGCATAGAAATATGTGAAGTTATAGAAGTCCCTAAAGACTTTAATAAAAATACTTTTTATTTAAATCCAGAAAAAATTTCAGGTAAAATCTCATTGCGAAAATGGGAAATTGGAGATAGAATTTATGCCATTGGTTTAAAAGGCTCGAAACTAATTTCTGATGTTTTAACAAGTGCAAAAGTGCCGAATTTGGAGCGGGAACAGCAACTCGTATTAGTAGATGAAGAAAAAATTATTGCCTGCCCCGGTTTTTGCATAGATAGAAGAGCAGTATCAAAAACTGGAGACCAAGAAATTATTCAAGTGAAAATAAAATAAACGGTTTTTTAGCTACCCGAAGGGCCGAACTTTTATCACAAAACTTGATTTGAAAAACTAATGTTTAGATAACCACAAAATTGGCTTTGGAACTCGAAACCCCGCCTTTTGGGTAGTTGTTGTTAGCAGTAGCAATCATCATTTCTTCCTGACTTTTAAGTCGTCAAGTATTAAGTAAACAATATCAATTCTTGAGCTTGCAAAGTCTTTGTTATTAAAGTCCTCTGACTGTATGCAATTCGTAAAGTAGTAAACATTGTCTTTTGTTTCTATGTAACCAACATACCAACCAACATCTTTGTTGTCTTGTCCACCCCAACCAGTCTTTGCTCTTACAACATAGTCCAAAGTGTCCGTTACAATCATTATGTTTTTTACAATGTCAACTGACCGTTGAGAAAAAGGAAGTTGGTTGTCGTGAAGGCGTTTTAAAAAGTCAATTTGTTGTTCGGGTGAAATGCGTAGTCCACCCGAAAGCCAAAACTTATCTAAGCCGCCCGTAGTGTCAGCGTTACCATAATTTACTTTTTCAAGCCAGTATTTCATTTGTTGTCCTCCAACTCGTCTTGCAAGCTCTTGATAATACCAAACTGTAGAGTTTTTGAAAGCGGTCTTTAAGTCGTGGTTGGTGTTCCAGTTTGAATTTTGTCGAACTACACTGTCCCATGGAATTACAAAATTCTCGTCTTTTATAACTCCTGTTTCAAGTCCGATTAGAGAGTTACAAATTTTAAAAGTTGAAGCTGGTGAAAAGGTCTGCTTGGATTGCTCTTTGTTATAGAAAATGTATTTGTCCTGTTTTTGGTTATAAAGAACAAATGAACCTTCAACGCTAAATTTGTCATAATACTTTTTAAAGTTGTCTCGAATTTCAAAGTTCTGTTTTTGTGCGCTACTCGTCAGTCTAAAAACTGCTAAGGTCAAAATTAATATCGTATGTTTCATTGTCGTCATATTGTTACTGCTAACTATTCCGTATCGGAATCTATTTCCTCTTTATATGTTTTAACTGAAGTTTCAACCAAGCGATTAAGCTCTTGTAATTCATCTGAAGAAAAGTAACGCCATTTCCCCAGCGGTATGTCTAAGTTAATATTCATAATTCGAATCCTTTTAAGCGATACAACACGGTAATCTAGAAACTCACACATTCTTCGAATTTGCCGATTTAAACCTTGTGTTAAAATGATCTTAAATTCATCCTTTCCAGTTTGTTGAACAGCACATTTATTCGTTGTTGTCTCTAAAATTGGAACTCCATTTGATATTCTGTGAATGAATTCAGAAGTTACCGGTCGATTTACGCGCACTACATACTCTTTTTCATGGTTGTTACTCGCTCGTAAAATTTTATTAACGATATCGCCATCATTGGTAAGAAAAATAAGGCCGTGACTGTTTTTATCCAAGCGTCCAATTGGAAATATGCGCGAAGGAAAATTAATGTAGTCGATAATATTATCTTTTTCAACTCCTGTATCAGTTGTGCAAACGATACCTATTGG
>JBILAB010000228.1:0-2937 GCA_044354455.1 Crocinitomicaceae bacterium
CCATAGGATTGCGCCTTAACCATTGCCAATAATTTTGTTTTTGGAAGAAGGAAACTTTTAAAAATCGATATGTTGTGTCTTAAAGCGCTCAGGTTAATTTCCAAAATGGTTTTATGGTGCTTTAACTTCAATTTATTCGCAAATTTTTCCATTTCAGAAGCACGGGTGCCTTTAATTAATACAACAGCATCTTTTACAGATATTACTGGAGTTTCTTCAGGATGTACAATGTGAATTTCATCTGGTGTAAATGCATTAATTTGCTTGATAATAAGTTCTTCCAAATGCAGGTTCTGCTTATCAAGGCCAACGATTACAATTCGTTTCTTCTTTTCAGCCAGCGCTAATTGATGTTCTAATGAATAAACTAAGGCCTCTAAATCTAAGTTATATGGGTCATTAATAATAAGTGAGTTGTCAATTCCTTCGAAAGTTTCCAAACGCAAAGCAAGACGAGGAAGACTTTTGATAGCTTCGAGATCCAAACAAGAAAAAAATCTTGCTGTAGCCATAGCGATAATACCCGATTGAATACTTCCTTTATCTGAAAAGGTAAATTGAAGCAGTTCATCTGAAAAATCGCTATCCACAATTTTTGAAGCATTAATAGCCGACATAGCAGAAGAAGAAAGTTGAATAGTTGAAGATATAATGGTTTGTTTTACATGCTTAAAAAGCTTAATTTGCTCCTGAATCATTTCATCTAACGAACTAAAGTGATCTTTGTGGGACAGCTTAAGAGAAGTCAAAATACCATAATCCGGCTGTATCATTTGTGCTAAATTGTCCATTTCTCCCGGTTTTGAAATCCCTGCTTCAATAAGTGCAAAGTCACACTCTTCATGAAGATTTAATAGAGAAATTGCAACTCCAATTTGTGAATTATAACTCTTTGGACTTCTACTGACCCTAAATTTTGAACTAAAAAAGTGATAAAGCCATTCTTTAATAGTTGTCTTTCCAATACTTCCGGCAATAGCAATAATTGGATAAGAAAACTTTTTTCTGTGACTTTGAGCGAGTTTTTGTAGTGCTCTGAGCGTATCATCAACTAAAATATAAGTGGCATCGTCATAAAAATGATCTTGACTTTTTGAAATTATAAAACAGGAGATTCCATTTTCATGTGCCGCTGAAATAAAATTATGCCCATCTCGAAAATTTCCTTGTAGAGCAAAAAAGACAGTTTCCTTTTGACTATAAGATTTTCTCGAATCATAGCTAATTTGCTGGACGATCCCATTACTTGGTCCACTGAGAATGCTACCATCAACAATGGAACAAAATTCTGAATATGAAAGGTTTAATTTCAAGTTTATCCTTTAAAATAACACGAACGACAAAGTGGTCGATACTTCTCAAGTGCTCCAACAAGTACTTGACCTTCTTCGTTTGCAGTTCGCTGTGAAAACTGAGCTAAGTTACCACATGAAACACAAATCGCATGTACTTTAGTTACATATTCTGCAATAGAAAGCAAGTGCGGCATTGGTCCAAATGGAATTCCTTGATAATCCATATCTAAACCTGCAATAATTACACGAACACCTTTGTTTGCTAATTCATTACAAACTTTTGGTAACTCAGCATCGAAAAACTGCGCTTCATCAATTGCAACGATTTTTTCTTTGTTCCACAAAGCAGTAATTTCTCTTGAATTATTTATGATCCTTGCCTCAAGAGAATTCCCTTGATGACTTACAACTTTATCCTTGCTAAATCGCAGGTCAATTTCTGGCTTGAAAAGACATATTTCTTGATTCGCAAACTCTGCACGACGTAAGCGTCTAATTAGTTCCTCAGTTTTTCCAGAAAACATGGAGCCACAAATTACTTCTATCCATCCATTTGTCCGTTCTTTAGCTGGAAATTGTTCTAAAAACATATACTTTTAAGTTTTTAATGTTTTTTAAGGAGAAAATTCACGTCTTTTGTGAGCAATCTCAAAGTTGTTTTTTAAATTTGATTTCTAAAAGTCGTTAGATTGCGTAATATTACAAAATAGTCGTTAGCAACTTACACTAAATGTTGATAAAAAGTAGAATTAAACTATGAAAGAACTTGTTTCAGCCATTGAAAATGGACTCAAAAAAATCTCAAAAGGCAACATAACACTAATAGAATTAGAGGAAACAGTTGCCTCTTCAAGAGAATTATATGAACGTCTTCTGATTGTGCGTTACAAGGTTTATGAAAATTCTATTTTAGCGGTTGAAGAAAGTGAAGAGCTTGAAGTTGTTGACAAAGAAAAAGAGGAAGAAAAAGAGGAAGAAACTATTCCCGATGAAAATAAAGACAGAGAAATTATTTTTGAAGAGGAAACTAACGACATAGCAGAAGATTCGATCATTCGATTTGATTTATTTGCTACTCCTGAAATTGAATCTGAGGTTGAGGAAGATGAAGTTTTACCAGAAGTAGAAAATGAAATCGAGCAATCTATAGAAGAAGATGTTTTACCAGAAATAGAAATTAAAGAGGAAGAACTTGTTGAAGAAAACCTAGATTCTGAGGAAGAAATTGAAAATACAGCAAATGACAGTGCTGAAACTTCTAAAGAAATAGCTGAAGATGCTTCAAGGTTATTTCCAAAAATACTGAAAATAGAAAAATCCATAGCACAAAATTACCAAGTAATGACAGTAGAGACATTAATTGGATCATTTACCTTAAATGAACGACTTCAGTTTATTAATGAATTATTTGACGGTTCTAGTGATTTATTTTCAAGCGCCATAAAACGATTAGATTCTTTAGATAATAGAGATTCAGCGCGTTCTGTTATTGCAGAATATGCTGTAGAAAACAACTGGGATTTAGATGGTGAAGTTGTTGAAGATTTTATGCTAAAAATTTGTAGTCGCTATGCAGCTAATCTGGGGAATTAGTTTTCTTCTCAGCTTTCAACTTTACAGCCAAAGTAGGCAGGTAAAAGAA
>JBILAB010000057.1:0-10597 GCA_044354455.1 Crocinitomicaceae bacterium
GACGATTGTGATCTTTTTTCTGAAATTGAGTGGCAAAAATTTAGCGACCATCAAAAAGAAACTACTCTTCAAAAATACCGGATAGCCTATCTGGCTGATACTTGGGTAAATTGGTGTCCTAAATTAGGGACAGTTTTAGCAAACGATGAAATTGTGAATGGTTCGTCTGTTCGAGGAGGTTTTTCAGTCGAACAAAAACTCATGCGCCAATGGTCTATGCGAATTAAAGCGTATGCTGAACGCTTATTGGTTGGTCTTGATACAATTGATTGGTCTGATTCTATAAAAGAACAGCAACGAAATTGGATTGGCAAATCAAAAGGAGCATCCCTTACTTTTAATGTGGAAAATTCAGATTTAAAAATCGAAGTTTTTACAACACGTCCAGATACTGTTTTTGGTGTTACATTTATGGTTCTCGCACCTGAGCATGAATTCGTAAAAAAAATAACAACAGCAGCTCAACAGCAGCTTGTTGAAGATTATGTTAAATCTGCAGCTTTAAAAACCGAAAGAGATCGGCAATCAGATGTGAAGAATATTTCAGGAGCTTTTACTGGAGCCTATGCTCTTCATCCATTTACCGGCGAAAAAATTCAAATTTGGATTGGAGATTATGTTTTAGCAACTTATGGAACTGGCGCTGTTATGGCGGTTCCATGTGGAGATCAGCGCGATCATGATTTTGCTTCTCATTTTAAATTGGAGATTCGCTGTATTTTTGAGGGAATTGATGTTTCCAAAAATGCGTATACGGAAAAAGAGGCGCTTATTGCGAATTCTGAGTTCTTAAATGGACTAGAGGTAAAAACTGCAATGGAGAAATGCATTGAAATTATTGAAGAGCGTAATTTAGGAAAAGGAAAAATAAATTTCCGCTTAAGAGATGCTGTTTTTTCAAGACAACGCTATTGGGGAGAACCTTTTCCAATTTTTTATAAGGATGAAATCCCTCAATTAGTAGCGGATAAAAATCTACCGATTGAATTACCTCTCGTTGATAAATACTTGCCGACAGAAGATGGTGAGCCGCCTTTAGCTCGTTCAAATCCGAAAGATTGGAATTATTTTGAGGGCGATAGAATGGAATACAATACTATGCCGGGTTGGGCTGGAAGCTCTTGGTATTTTTTGCGCTACATGGATCCAACAAATGAAAATGAATTTGTTGCACGCGAAAAAATTGACTATTGGAAGAATGTTGATTTGTATATCGGCGGATCAGAACATGCTACAGGTCATCTTTTGTATGCAAGGTTTTGGACAAAGTTTTTATTTGATTTGGGTTTTTTACCTTTTGATGAACCCTTCCAAAAATTAATAAATCAGGGTATGATTCTCGGTAGAAGTAGTTTTGTTTACCGCATTCAAGGGACAAATACGTATGTCTCAAAAGGAAAAATAGGGAATTCAAACGTCCTTCCAATTCATGTCGATATTAGCTTAGTAGATAATGACAGCTTGAATATTGAAAGATTTAAAAATTGGTTACCAGAATTCAAAAATGCAGAATTTATCATGGAAGATAATGGCTGCTATTTGTGCGGGTCTGAAGTTGAAAAAATGTCTAAGTCAAAGTTTAATGTTCAAACTCCTGACGAATTAGTGGATAAATTTGGTGCTGACACACTTCGTATGTATGAGATGTTTCTTGGTCCTTTAGAACAAAGCAAACCTTGGGATACAAAAGGAATTACAGGCGTTCACGGATTCTTGAAAAAATATTGGCGTTTGTTTCATGCAAAAACTGGTTTTTCTGTTTCTGATGAAGAACCAAGTAAGGTAGCACATAAGACAATTCACCATACAATTAAACGTATTCAAGAAGATTTAGATCGTTATTCCTTTAATACTTGTATTTCTACATTGATGATTTGCGTGAATGAACTTACAGATCAAAAGTGTAATAAGCGACAGATTTTAGAACCACTAACAATTCTTTTATCTCCTTTTGCACCTCATATTGCCGAAGAAGTTTGGAGTTTATTAGGACATTCTCCTGGCTCAATTTCTTATGTTGAATTTCCGCTTTTCGACCAAAAATATTTAGAGGTTTCAGAATACGATTATCCTGTTTCATTCAATGGTAAGTTTCGCTTAAAAGTTACCTTACCTTTAAATATGACTGCTGCAGAAATTGAATCTCATGTTCTAGGACTCGAGCAAGTAAGCAAATGGTTAGAGGGCAAACAACCTAAGAAAGCGATTATTGTTCCCGGGAAAGTCATAAATTTCGTTTTGGGATAGGATTTTTTTTTCTTGCCTGCCTTTGAAATTTCTTTTTTATTGGTTAGAATCTATTGTTTTCTTTTAACCCTATAAATTTAACAAACTCTTAATATTTCAAGACAACAAATCCATGTTTTATTACATCTTCTCCACCTTCATAAGTAGCTTTAATTCGATAGAAATAGGTTCCTTCTTCTATTAGATTTCCATTCGAAGTCTTTCCATTCCATCCACCTTCAGGATCATTGTATTCATAAATAACATTCCCCCATCTGTTAAGTATAACACAATTAAAATCTACAATTCCAGTTGTATTTATAGAGAAAAATTGATTCCCTTCGGTAGAGGATAGAACAATAATATTTGGCGCAGAAATGTCACACGGTTTAATGCCGATAGTTGCAGTATCTATTTTCTCATAACAGGCATTTTGAAGGTGAAATATATAAGATCCTGCACCAGAAATTATTCTCGGAATATCAGTAGATCCATTTTCCCAAAACCAAGTTGTACTTGGGATATAATTGGCTTGTAAGGTCCAGTCACTATGTAACGTGTCGATTGGAGTATTGAGTATTAATGGTGCCAATTCAAAACTAGAACCTGGGCAGATATTTGTATCTAGAACCTGCGTATAAATATAAGGAAGGAATTCAATATTCGCTGTTAATGAAACATCACAAGTATTATCTGTGAATGTAACGGGGTAAATTCCTGCATATTCTGTAGAAATTTGAGGATTATTTGCGAATGAATCTGAAAAATAAATTAAAGGATCTGAAGAACTCCAAACACCACCAATAGATGAGGTTGTTCCAGCTACTTGGTATACATAATCGCAAGCAATTGGATCTATATCAATAGTTGGCAAGGCAATAAAAGTAATAGTAGATTGGGTAGCATAATTGCAGGAATTATCTGTAAATGTGACAGGATAAGTCCCTGATATAATAGAGGAAATAAGTGGATTACTCGTTGATACATTCGGAGAAAAAGTTAGATTTGGATTACTTGAAGTCCATACACCACCTGAATTTGAAATAGTCCCTGCAACTTGCATTGTTAAACCACATAGCGAAGTATCAGCAAAAATAACTGGTTGGGGTGAAAAAGTAATCGTAGATTGGATCGCATAATTGCAGGCATTATCTGTGAAGGTGACGGGATAAGTCCCTGATGAACTTGAGGAAATAAGTGGATTATTTGTTGTCACATTAGGTGAAATCGTCAGATTTGGGGCAGTTGTAGACCATACACCACCTGAAATTGCAGTAGTGCCCGCAACTTGAAAGCTAAAATTACAGACTGTTGTATCACTAAAAATATCAGGAAGTGCTTGAACTGTTATATTAATCGTAGTATCATAAGGACAGCCGAAATTATCTATAATATTAAAGGTGTAGCCATGAATACCTGTAGTAGTAGGTTGAACAGTAATTAAAGTGTCATTTTGCGAAGAAATAATAGTTGGATCAGGACTCCAAAAACTAGATTGAACAGTATTTTGATAGTTTCCAATTCCAGGAAAATAGGAAGCATCAAAATAGAGACCCCATTCAAAAATATAGCCATCATCAATACCTAAATTATCTTGTACAAAAATTGTCCAAGTTCCATTAACTGGACAACCAGTAAAATTTGCGAAGGTAGTTTCTGGAGAATACGTATTGTTTGGGTTTATAGAATTTCCTGCAGAAAGAGGAGCTTGAGCTGTTACAGGAATTGTATTGCCTGGATATGTTCCCATCATTGTGCCAGTAGTATTAAATACGGAACTAAAACAATATTCCCATCCAATTCCTGGTCCTCCACCTCCAACGTCATCAATCGCATGGCCCAAAAAAGTACCGCCACCGCTATTACCACCTGGAATAGCCCCAGCACCATATGAATTTACCAATGGAATAATAACTCCTGAAGGGCATTGCAACCAAATTTCTAAATCACCTAAAAAGGAGTGTTCCATTGTGATACACACTTGGTTCAATGATTGTGCATTTTGAATTGTAGACCCGAAAGGGAAACCTCCGATTTGAATTGGCGCCTGATATTGCGCTCCTGATCCATCAGGAAGATAGGTTAGTCCAGCAAAATTACCTCCTAAATTAAATGTTCCTTGGGGTATAGTTACACCCACAGTATCCGAAATAGTTACACCACCAAGAAGCGAAGTGCTTTCTCCTAAACAAATAACATCCTCTGAAGGCATTGTTCCTGCAAAACTTGGTAACTGAGAAACCCTTACTTTGCATCGTAATCTCTCAATCTGCGGAAAAGCATCTGTAAGCAATAAATCCACCAAATATCCAGCGCGTGCAGGAGGAGTAAACCATATCGAATCATTGTCAGGATAAGTAACACCATCTGTAACATCCCAGAAAAAATCTATGGAGGAATTAACGTTTTGAGAATAACCAAAGCCGGTAGATTCAAAAGAATATGGAAATAGTGGCCTAGCAATAAACAAGATGCTATCTCCAAAACAAATATCGACAAATCCACTATCTAGCGGATTTAAAGCGTTTGTTCCTTGGCCATTTATATATGCTTCTAAATGCGGTATAAAAGGTTGAAACTGATTACCACACTGAACATTTGCAAGCCAACCTGAACCTTGATTTGAATTATTTGAGATAAAAACTATTGTCAAACACCCAGATGGATTACTCCAAGATGCTTGATAAGCAAAACCATTTGGGTCAGTGACAGAGTTATGTACGCCTAATAATGGAGAGGATGTGTTTGGTCCATCATAAACATATATTGAATCAGAACCATCTACATCAAATGTAAAGCCTGCATTTATTGCAAATGTTAAAGTTACTTTAGTGCCAAGGCTTAAATTAGGGCAAAAGACTGTTGTATCGTTAAAATTAGCAGGATAGCTTCCCCCGCCTGAGCTTTGAAAATTATTTCCGCTTATACCAAAGGTTGTGCAATCAATTGGATTAGAAGGTGGAAATCCTGGTTCCCCCATAGTAATGATTTGCGCATTCATATTAACAACAGCTAAAACAAACAAATTGATTAAAAAAACTATTTTTTTCATTTTAAATTATTGTTTTGTTTTTAATTCATGATTTAAAACCCAATTGGATTTAACAACTAAAAGTTTATTTGTTCCCTTGATAATAAAATATTGGTTTTGATCTTTTATTTCAAGTCCAATATCTAAAAAATTTAACGGGCTTTTTACATCGAGAGAGATTTGTGTGAATTCTGATAGATTTTTATCTTTGGGCTGGTCGATAGTATAACAAGCGTTATCGAGAGCATATACTAGGAAGTGATATTTATATGGATCATCTTGAATCATTTTGTTAATTTCTTGCTTGGAATATTTCTTTTCTAGTCGTTGATCCACTATCTGAGAAAATGAAATTTTACTAAAAAAAGTAAAAAAAAGAAATAATAAAATAAGTTTTTTCATAGTTTGATCATTTGTATTTGATAAGACTCAATTTGTTTAAAAAAAGTTGCATTTAAAGCGATATGATCCACTAATTTATCTTTCAAATTCAATAATTTATTTAGTTTTGTATGGTAGAATTAAGATTTATTTAAAAGCATGGAAATAGTAAAATTAGAGGGGATTGCTTCTCAAGTTAGAAGAGATATTGTTCGCATGGTATCAGCTGTTAACTCAGGTCATCCTGGTGGATCTTTAGGTTGCACAGATTTTTTAACATTTTTGTATTTTGAGGTGTTGAACCATTCAGCTACGCCATTTTCGATGGATGGAAAAAATGAAGACCTATTTTTTCTTTCCAACGGACATATTTCTCCAGTTTGGTATAGTGTTTTAGCTCGCTCAGGTTATTTTCCTGTTGCTGAATTAGGGACATTTAGAAAATTATCTTCACGCTTGCAGGGTCACCCTTCAACAGATAAAAAATTACCTGGAATTCGAATGGCTTCTGGCTCACTCGGACAAGGTTTATCAAATGCGCTTGGTGCAGCACAAACAAAAAAATTAAATAATGATCCTTCAACGATATTTACACTTCATGGTGATGGAGAATTGCAAGAAGGTCAGATTTGGGAAGCGGCAATGTACGCAGCGGCCAATAAAGTAGATAATATAATTGCTACTATCGATTTTAATGGCAGGCAAATTGATGGGGATGTTGAAAATGTTTTGTCTTTGGGCAATCTTGAATCAAAATGGGAAGCTTTTGGTTGGGAAGTACTTTCAATGAATGGTCATGATTTTGAAAATATTAGAGAAATTATGACCCTTGCAAAAAGTAAATTAGGAAAGGGGAAACCCATTGTAATTATTATGAAAACAGAAATGGGACAAGGTGTTGACTTTATGGTAGGGTCACATAAATGGCACGGCATTGCCCCAAATGCAGAACAACTTGAAGATGCATTAAAGCAACTTGAAGAAACCCTCGGAGATTATTAGTGAGAAAAGCACTATTCATATTTTTCTTTTGCCTTTCTGGTCTTTTATATAGTCAGAAAACAACGCGTATTCTCTTTATTTTGGATGCTTCAAATAGCATGAACTTAGATTGGGATAAGCAAACACGGATGGCTGCCGCAAAAGAGATATTGTCCCAAGCCATAGAGAAATTAAGAGGCGTTGAAGATTTAGAAATCGCCTTGAGGGTTTATGGTCATCAGTCAATGATAAATAATGAAGTACAAGATTGTAATGATACAAAATTAGAAGTTCCTTTTGGGAAAGATAGAATTGATGCTATTAAACTAAAAGTAAAAGGTTTAATTGGAAAAGGAGCTACTCCAATTGCCCGTTCCTTAGACGCTGCCACCGGTGATTTCCCGGATACCCTTGCGCGCAATTTTATAATTTTAATAACAGACGGCTTAGAATCGTGTGACAATGACCCTTGTGTAGTCGCAAAAAAATTAAGAGAAAAAGGGGTAAAAGTTACACCTTTTGTTATTGGGCTAGGAATGGATCTTTCCTATTTGGAAAAATTTAATTGTATTGGAACATTCACAGATGCAGAAAGTAAGGAGTCATTCAAAAATGTGCTAACTGATATAATAACAAAGGCATTGATAAGCACAAGTGTTCAGATAAATTTAAACACGATTTCACAAACCCCAACAGAAACCAATGTAAGCATGTTTCTATATGAAGCTGTCACAAAAAAGCTGAAATACACCTTTACTCATACTTTAAATAGATATGGAAATCCTGACACCCTAATTTTAGATCCTTCTTTCAAATACGATTTGGTAGTCAATACGCTTCCTAAAATTGAAAAAAAGAACGTTACAATCAAACAATTTAAACATAATACAATTGAAATAGATGCTGGACAGGGATTCTTAAAATTTAGCAGTGCAATTTCTAATGAGATTTCAAATCTTACTATGCGTATTATGTTAAAAGGTCAAACTACTACTTTGAATGCACAACAACTAAATTCAACTCAGAAATACCTTGTTGGATCTTATGATGTTGAAATTTTTACACTACCAAGATCCTATCAGACTATAGAAATATCCCAAAGTAAAACAACAATTATTAATGTTGTTGCGAGTGGCACACTAAATTACACTGCTAAAAAAAGTTTAATAGGGCAAATTTTTACAGATAAAGGTGATCAAACATTCGAGTGGGTTTGTGATTTAAAAGAAGGAGTAAATAAAGGTTTATGGAATTTACAACCAGGATCATACAAAGTTGTTTACCGAGAGAAAGATCAAAAGTCAACAGCATATACTAGAGAAAAGAATTTTAAAATAGAATCAAATAAAACAATTACATTAAATTTATAAATATGTCATTTGAGATTTTAGGGAACAAAGATACTCGGTCTGGTTTTGGAGAAGGTCTTTCAGAATTGGGAAAAACAAATTTAGATGTCGTTGCACTTTGTGCCGATTTAACAGGTTCTCTAAAAATGGACGCTTTTCAAAAAGAACATCCAGAGCGGTTCTTTCAAGTGGGTATTGCCGAAGCCAATATGATGGGAATGGCCGCAGGAATGACTATCGGAGGTAAAATTCCATTCACAGGAACTTTTGCTAATTTTTCAACTGGGAGGGTCTATGACCAAATTCGGCAGTCTATTGCTTATTCGCAAAAAAATGTGAAAATATGTGCTTCACATGCTGGTTTAACATTGGGCGAAGATGGTGCTACACATCAAATATTGGAAGATATTGGAATGATGCGAATGTTACCTAATATGACCGTTATTGTGCCCGCAGACTTCAATCAAACAAAACAAGCAACAATTGCTATTGCTAAGCACTATGGGCCAGTTTATTTGAGATTTGGTAGACCAGTAATGCCAATTTTTGTAAAGCCAGATGCTGAATTTATAATCGGAAAAGCAGATGTTCTTCAAGAAGGAAAAGATGTTACCATCATTGCTTGCGGTCACCTAGTTTGGAAATCGATTGAAGCTGCAGAAATCTTAAGTGAACAAGGAATTTCAGTTGAGTTAATAAACATGCATACCATAAAGCCTTTGGATGCAGCTGCTATTTTAAAATCTGTAGCTAAAACTTCTTGCGTAGTTACTGCAGAAGAACACATGCGTAACGGTGGCCTCGGAGAAGCTGTAGCACAAGTGCTTGGGGAACATTTACCTCGACCACATGAATTTGTTGCTGTAAATGACACATTTGGGGAAAGCGGCTCGCCAATGGAATTAATGACAAAATATGGTATTGACACGCAGAATGTTGTAGCTGCGGCATTAAAAGCAATTAGTAGAAAATAAGATTCTCTTAAACGTGTAAAGCACGGTTTTCAGTAGCAGCTAGTGCGGCCTCTTTGATTCCTTCTGAATATGTTGGATGCGGATGACAAATACGAGCCATGTCTTCAGCAGATGCATGAAATTCCATTGCAGTAACTGCTTCCATAATTAAATCTGCTGCGCGAGCGGCAATCATGTGAACTCCTAAAACTTCATCTGTTTTAGCATCTGCAATAATTTTTATAAATCCTGCTGTATCCATACTTGCCCTCGCACGACCTAGGGCTTTAATTGGAAAACTTCCAACTTTGTAGGATATTCCAGCTTCTTTTAATTCTTCTTCCGTTTTTCCTACTGCAGCAATTTCAGGCCAAGTGTAAACAACTCCAGGAATTAGATTGTAATTAATGTGTGGTTTTTGTCCAGCAAGAAATTCAGCGACATAAACTCCCTCATCCTCTGCTTTATGAGCTAACATCATCCCACGAACAACATCGCCAATTGCATAAATATTAGGGACAGCTGTTTGTAAATTGTTGTTTACCTCAACTTGTCCGCGAGCATTAAGTGCTAATCCTGCATTTTCTATGTTTAGTCCACTTGTGAAAGCTTTTCTTCCAACGGCAACTAAGCAATAATCTGCTTCAAAATCCACAGATTCACCTTTCTTATTGATTGCCGTCAGGACAACTGACTTCCCCTTATTTACAACCTTTTGAACTTTGTGTTCTAACTGAAATTTAAAGCCATCTTTTTTTAATATTTTAATAAATTCTTTACCAATAGCTCCATCCATTGCGGATAATATAGAAGGTGAATTTTCAATAACCTCGATTTCTGTACCTAATCTACCATAGACTGAACCTAATTCAAGGCCAATAACACCACCACCAATAATGAGCATTTTCTTCGGAATTTCTTTTAAATCTAATGCTTCTGTCGAAGTAATTATGCGCTTTTTATCTGGCTCCATTCCAGGGAAATAATTTGGCTTTGAACCTGTGGCAATTATGATATTTTTACCCTGAATTTTAGTTTCTGTTCCGTCTGCTGAAGTAACTTTCAAGTTATTTTTATCTATAAATGAACCTAAACCAATATGAACATCTATTTTGTTTTTATCCATTAGAAATTTGACACCCGCGCACGTCTGACTCACCACATCATTTTTGCGTTGAATCATTTGCTTTAAATTTGCTTTAAGGTCTTTTAGTTCTATTCCATGTTCGCCAAAAGTATGTTTTGCATTATTAAAGTGCTCTGATGAATCCAATAAAGCTTTTGAAGGAATACAACCTACATTTAAGCAAGTACCACCCAAGGTAGCGTACTTTTCAATAATTGCAGTTTTCATTCCAAGTTGCGCGCAACGAATTGCAGCAACATATCCACCGGGTCCAGAGCCAATTATAATTACATCGTAAGAGTTCATATTTATTATTTGGGTACAAAGTTAAAACAACTCTGCAAACAAAAATAATTGAAGCTAAAAAATTGGTAGGGTATTAGCTTTATTTTGATGATTCGTATTTTTAATAATTCTTAAAGTTTATTCTTTGGAAATAGGGTCATTTGTCTTCCAAACTTCTATGTATTGATTTGAATTAATTGGATTTATAGAACGTATTAGTTTATCTATAAAGCTTGGTTCACATTTCTTAACTAATTTTAATCTA
>JBILAB010000058.1:0-10592 GCA_044354455.1 Crocinitomicaceae bacterium
GTACGATTAAAGTTGCACTAAAATACAACCAATCAACCCGAGTGCCTGCAATAACTAAATTGCAAAGAGCATCTCGCCCAGGTTTAAGAAAATACAGTGCCTCCGATGAAATGCCTCGTGTATTAAACGGACTTGGTATTGCAATTGTTTCAACTTCAAAAGGTGTTATTACAAATAAAGAAGCACGTAAACAAAATATTGGTGGCGAAGTACTTTGCTACATTTATTAAAATAAGAAAGAAATGTCAAGAATAGGTAAAGCTCCGATAACAATTCCAAATGGCGTAGAAGTTACGATCAATGGAACATCTGTTACGGTAAAAGGAAAAAAAGGTGAACTACATCAAGAAATTGATGAATGTGTAACAATGACTATTGATGAAAACACAATAACTTTTGTTAGAAAAACAGATTCACCAAATGATCGTTCTAAACATGGACTATATAGATCGCTTGTTCAGAATATGATTACAGGTGTTTCTGAAGGTTTCAAGAAAGAAATGGAAGTAATTGGTGTTGGATATCGTGCAACAGCAGTTGGTCAACAATTAGAATTAGCACTTGGTTTTTCTCATGCTATTATTCTATCAGTTCCTTCTGATGTTAAAATAGAAACGATAACTGAAAAAGGAAAGGCACCACTTGTAACAATTCAATCACATGACAAACAATTACTAGGTCAGGTGGCTGCGAAAATTCGCTCATTGAGAAAACCAGAACCTTACAAAGGAAAAGGAATTCGATTCTTAGGTGAAGAAATTAGAAGAAAAGCTGGAAAATCAGCAAGTAAAAAATAATTATTAAGTAGATTATGGCACTAAATAAAGTATTAAGAAGAGCTAAAATAAAGCGAAGAATTCGAAAGAAAGTAACGGGTACTTCCTTAATTCCAAGATTGTCTGTTTACAGAAGCAATAAGCAAATTTATGCTCAATTGATTGATGATGCAACAGGTAAAACATTGGCTTCAGCAGGTTCTTTTAAACAAAAAGAAACGCAAAACGTAAACAAAATTACGCAAGCGACTATGATTGGTAAAAAAATTGCTGAAAAAGCACAGGAAGTAGGTATTAAAACAGTGGTTTTTGATCGTAACGGTTACTTATATCATGGAAGAGTAAAATCTTTGGCTGATTCAGCACGTGAAGGAGGACTTAAATTTTAAGAAAATGGCAGAACAAGCAATGAACAGAGTGAAAGCAGTAGACATTGAGTTAAAAGATAAACTCGTTTCTGTGAATAGGGTTACTAAAGTTACTAAAGGAGGAAGAACATTTAGTTTTTCAGCAATTATTGTTGTTGGAGACGAAAATGGAATTGTAGGGCACGGACTTGGTAAAGCAAAAGAAATAACGGAAGCAATCGCAAAAGGAATTGATGATGCTAAGAAAAATCTTATTAAGGTTCCAATACTTAGAGGTACAGTTCCTCATACTCAAAAAGGGAAGTTTGGAGGTGCTCAAGTATTATTGAAGCCAGCGACTCCAGGTACTGGTGTTATTGCAGGTGGTGCAATGCGCGCAGTATTAGAAAGTGTTGGTGTCCATAATGTATTGGCAAAATCGCAAGGCTCATCAAATCCTCACAATGTAGTTAAAGCAACAATTGATGCTCTTTCCAAAATGCGAGATGCTATTGCAGTTGCAAAACAAAGAGGTATTTCAATGGATAAAGTATTCAACGGTTAAAATAAATAGAATGGAAACCATAAAAATAAAACAAGTACGTAGCGCTATAAAAAGACCGGCTGATCAGAAAGCAACAATAAAGGCTTTGGGATTCAGACGCTTAAATCATATCGTTGAAAAAGAGGTTACTCCTCAAATACTTGGAATGATTAATAAGGTGAAGCACCTAATAATAGTAGTAGACTAAAAATTCAAACAAGAATAAAATGGATTTACATAATCTTACACCTGCACAAGGTTCAGTAAAAAAAGAAAAAAGAATTGCTCGAGGACAAGGATCTGGCCACGGTGGTACTTCAACAAGAGGTCACAAAGGAGCTAAATCGCGTTCTGGATATTCAACTAAAATTGGTTTTGAAGGTGGACAAATGCCATTACAACGCCGTGTTCCTAAATTTGGCTTCAAAAATATCAATAGAGTTGAATACAAAGCTATTAATCTTGATATTATAGAATATTTAGCTACAACTAAAGGAATAACAGAAATTACAATTGAAACGTTTCGTTCTAATGGTCTATTATCTAACAATCAACTTGTTAAGGTATTAGGAAGAGGGACACTAAATTCTAAAGTAACAATTAGCGCACATGGGTTTTCTGCAGCTGCAATAACTGCAATCGAAGCTCAAGGTGGTATATGTTCAAAAATCTAACTACCTTTGCACCCCACTAAATGAAAAGACTAATACAAAACATAAGGAATATTTGGAAAGTAGAAGAATTGCGAAAAAGAATTCTTCTTACTTTAGGATTGATTCTTGCCTACAGAATTGGTTCTTTTATTATTATTCCAGGTGTTAATTATGCTGCTTTAACTACAAAAGCAAGCGATCAGAATGCACTCGAAACTTTATTGTCATTGTTTTCTGGTGGTGGATTTACAAATGCATCAATTATGGCGCTTGGAATCATGCCATACATTAGTGCATCGATTATCATGCAACTTCTTTCAATGGCTGTTCCAGCAGTTCAAAAAATGCAAAATGAAGGTGAATCAGGAAGGAAGCAGATTAATAATTATACAAGGATACTAACGATAATTATTTGTGCCTTACAAGCCCCTAGCTATTTATCTCTTTATGTTGCACAAAAAGGAGCAATGCCAGTGGATGCATCAACTTTTTGGTGGACACAGACAATTCTATTATTAGTTGCTGGCTCAATGTTTGCAGTTTGGCTTGGTGAAAGAATAACAGAAAAAGGAATTGGAAATGGTATTTCATTGCTAATTACAGTTGGAATCTTGTCACGCCTTCCTGGAGCATTTTTTGCGGAATTTGGTAAATCAATGGAAGCAGGTAATTTGATAAAATTAGTAATTGAAGTTGTTGCCTTTATGCTAGTTGTTTTAGTTACCATACTAATAGTTCAAGGAGTTAGAAGAATTCCTTTAAACACAGCAAAAAGAATTGTTGGAAACAAAAGTGTGGATGACAAAAGCGCTAGAAGTTATTTGCCAATTAAAGTTAATGCAAGTGGTGTTATGCCAATTATATTTGCTCAGGCAATAATGACTATTCCTGTAATGATTTTTGCTAGTTCTTCTGATCAGAGTGGTTTCCTGCAAAGAACCTTAGGCGATGTATACGGATTGAGCTACAATATATTATTGTGTGTATTAATTATAGTATTCACCTATTTTTATACTGCCATTATGATTAATCCAAGTAAAATTGCTGATGACTTGAAAAAAAGTGGTGGATTTATTCCTGGAGTTCGCCCCGGAGAAGAAACTGCTGAACATGTAGATACTGTTGTTTCAAGAATTACGTTTCCCGGTTCATTATTTCTTGCCCTAATTGCTGTACTGCCTGCAATTGCAAAATTAGCTGGAATCAATGATGGGTTTGCAATGTTTTTTGGGGGCACTTCTATATTAATTATGGTTGGTGTTGTTCTAGATACACTGCAGCAAATAGAAACATACCAATTAAACCGTCACATGGATAGCTTAATGGAAGGAACACGAGTGAGAGGAAGAAGAGAACCAAACGAATTATCCGGATTTTAAAAAATGGCTAAACAGGCATCAATAGAACAAGATGGGGTTATACTAGAAGCTTTGCCAAATGCAATGTTTCGAGTAGAACTAGAAAACGGACATGTTCTAACTGCTCACATATCAGGTAAAATGAGAATGTTTTACATAAAAATATTACCAGGAGATCGAGTTAAATTAGAACTTTCTCCTTATGATTTAACAAAAGGAAGAATATCTTTTAGATATAAATAGTTTAATAAGAAAGAAATGAAAGTAAGAGCATCAGTAAAAAAGAGATCAGTGGATTGCAAAATCGTTAAGCGTAAAGGAAGAGTTTACGTAATTAACAAAAAGAATCCAAAATTAAAACAACGTCAAGGTTAATTAAAAAAATATGGCACGTATCGCAGGTATAGATTTACCAAAAAATAAAAGAGGAGTAATAGGTTTAACCTACATATTTGGGATTGGAAGAAGTACTTCTAAGAAAATCCTTAATAATAATGGAATTGATGAAAGCATCAAAGTTCAAGAATGGAACGATGATCAATTATCAGCAATCAGAAACTCTGTTAATGAATTTAAAACTGAAGGTCAACTTCGCTCTGAAGTTCAATTAAATATTAAAAGATTAATGGATATTGGCTGTACAAGAGGAATTCGCCATAGATCTGGACTTCCATTAAGAGGTCAACGAACAAAAAATAACTCACGCACAAGAAAAGGTAGGAGAAAAACAGTTGCTAACAAGAAAAAAGCAACTAAATAATAAATAGTATTATGGCAAAAGCAAATCAAAAAAAGAAAAAAAACGTAAAGATTGATGCTGCTGGTGAAGCGCACATTCAAGCGAGTTTTAACAACATCATTATTTCACTTACAAATAATAGTGGTCAAGTTATTTCATGGTCTTCAGCTGGAAAAATGGGTTTTAAAGGTTCTAAAAAGAATACACCTTATGCAGCTCAAATAGCTGCTGAAGATGCAGCAAAAGAAGCACATGATTTTGGACTTAGAAGGGTAAAAGTTTATGTAAAAGGGCCAGGAGCTGGAAGAGAATCTGCTATACGTTCATTGAATAATACGGGAATTGAAGTAACAGAAATAATAGATGTTACACCGCTTCCACACAACGGATGTCGCCCACCAAAAAGAAGAAGAGTTTAAATAGTAATAACCAAGGGACAAAATCATCGAAGGAATGCCTTAATTCATGATTCCCGACTAAATACAAAAATATGGCAAGATATACAGGTCCAAAGACCAAAATTGCTCGAAGATTTCGAGATCCTATCTTCGGTGCAGATAAAGCACTTGATAGAAGAAACTATGGCCCAGGTCAACATGGTCCTTCCAAAAAAAGAGGAGGAAAACAATCAGAATATGCAATTCAATTGGGTGAAAAGCAAAAAGCTAAATATACTTATGGAATTTTAGAGCGTCAATTCTCTAATATGTTTGAAAAAGCTTCAGCCATGAAAGGTATTACTGGTGAAAACTTATTACAATTGTGTGAGGCACGTGTAGACAATACAGTATTTCGTCTTGGAATAGCTCCAACTCGAAGTGGTGCTAGACAATTGGTTTCTCATCGTCATATTACAATAAATGGTGATGTAGTGAACATTCCTTCTTACACATTACGACCTGGTGACGTAGTTGGAGTAAGGGAAAAATCAAAATCGTTGGAAGCAATTGCAAATTCTTTGAGTTCAAATACTAAGAAATATGATTGGTTGGATTGGGACAATTCTGCTATGGCAGGAAAATTATTGAATTTACCATCAAGGGAAATGATCCCAGAAAACATTAAGGAACAATTAATCGTCGAACTATACTCTAAATAAAAAAAACAAAATGGCAATATTGGATTTTCAAAAACCAGATAAGGTAATCATGATTAACTCCGATGAGTTCAACGGAGAATTTGAATTTCGTCCACTTGAACCTGGATACGGTATCACAGTTGGTAACTCTTTAAGAAGAATTTTACTTTCCTCCCTAGAGGGATTTGCAATTGCTTCAATAAAAATTCAAGGTGTAGATCACGAGTTCTCAACATTAAAAGGTGTTGTAGAAGATGTAACTGAAATCGTATTAAATTTGAAACAAGTGCGTTTCAAAAGACAGATTGAAGGAACTGACTCAGAAACTGTATTTATATCTGTTGGTGGTCAAACTAAATTAACTGCTGGTGATATTGGAAAACACACTAGTGCATTCCAAGTTTTAAATCCAGATTTAGTGATTTGCAACATGGAATCATCAGTTAAGATAGAAATTGAATTAACAATAGTTAAAGGTCGTGGTTATGTTCCTGCTGAGGAGAATAAATCATCTAACGCAGCTTTTGGAACAATTTTTATCGATTCTATTTTTACACCAATTGTAAATGTTCAGTATACAGTTGAAAACTTTCGAGTTGAGCAAAAAACTGACTACGAAAAATTAATTTTTAACATCAAGACTGACGGTTCTGTTCATCCTAAAGAAGCGTTGAAAGATGCAGCAAAGATTCTTATTCATCACTTTATGTTGTTCTCTGATGAGCGTATTACGTTGGATAGCGAAATTAAAGCTGAAACTGAGGAATTTGACGAAACATCACTACACATGCGTCAATTGCTTAAGACAAAATTAGTAGATATGGATTTATCTGTTAGGGCTTTAAATTGCTTGAAAGCTGCTGATGTAGAAACATTAGGAGATCTTGTTTCAATAGCAAAATCTGATTTACTTAAGTTTAGAAATTTTGGAAAGAAATCTTTAACAGAATTGGAAGACCTAGTTGACAACAAAAATTTGGTATTCGGAATGAATGTCGCAAAATATAAATTAGACAAAGATTAAGATTTAAATCATGAGACACGGTAATAAAGTAAACCACTTAGGCAGAAAAACAGGACATTTAAAAGCAATGCTTTCTAATATGGCTTGTTCTCTTTTGGAACATAAAAGAATCACCACGACATTGGCGAAAGCTAAATCACTTCGTGTTTTTGTCGAGCCAATCTTGACGAAATCAAAAAATGATACAACGCATTCAAGACGTTTGGTTTTTTCTCATCTGCAAAACAAGGAAGTTGTAACTGAACTATTCAGAGACATCGCTCTTAAAATTGCAACTCGAAATGGAGGATATACACGAATCATTCGTACAGGCTTTCGTTTAGGAGATAATGCTGAAATGTGTATAATCGAACTTGTTGACTACAACGATATCTATACAAACGAAAAAGCTAAGAAAACAACACGTCGATCTAGAAGAGGTGGTGGAGCAACAACTCCTTCTGTTTCTGGTGAAACAGATGTTGAAGATGTAGTTTCGGATGAAGTAATTGCTGAAGATACAGTTGTTCAAGACGCAATCGTTGAAGATGTAGTTGTTGAAGAGACAGTTGTTGAAGAAGAAGTAGCTGAAGATACTGTTACTGAAGAAGTAGTTACCGAAGAAGTAGTTTCTGAAGAAGTAGTTTCTGAAGAATTAGTTGTTGAAGAGACAGTTGTTGAAGAAGTAGTTGTTGAAGAAGCAGTTTCTGAAGAACCAGTTATTGAAGAAACAACTCCTGAAACACCAGCTGAAGATTCAACTGAAGAAGAAAAGAAAGAAGAAAACTAATATATTTTATAAATTGTTAATAAAAAGGTGGTGTTATAACTGCCTTTTTTTGTTTCCCGTAATTTTTATTGAATCATAGTTCCTAATTTTGTCGAAAATTCTAAATGGAAAAAAATCATCCTGCAGTTCTACTTTTAGAAGATGGAACTTTTTTTGAAGGTCTAGCAATTGGAAAAATAGGTACAACTGGTGGAGAAATTGCTTTTAATACAGGAATGACCGGATACCAAGAAGTTTTTACAGATCCCTCCTACCTTGGGCAAATTTTAATAATGACTACTTCACATATTGGAAACTATGGAGTTCATAAGGAAGAAATAGAATCTGAATCCATTAAAATTGCTGGACTTGTCACAAAAAAATTCTCTCAAGGCTTTTCGCGACCATCAGGTGAATCTTCGCTACAAGAACTTATGGAAATAAGTGAAACTGTGGGGATATCAGATATCGATACTCGATCCTTGGTGAGACACATTAGAAATAAAGGTGCGATGAATGCAATTATTTCATCAGAAGAAACGGATATCCAAAAACTTGCTTTGAAATTAAAAGAAATTCCATCTATGGCTGGCTTAGAATTATCTTCGCGTGTATCAACTAAAAAAGCGTACGACTTCAGCTTGGATAATCCACTATACAAAGTAGCTTTACTTGATCTTGGTGTTAAAAAAAATATTATCAGATGCTTGGCGGAGCGGGGTTGCCATGTTCGTGTTTTTCCTATGAATACCAGCATTAGTGAACTTGAAGCTTTTGAACCAGATGGATATATGCTTTCAAACGGACCTGGTGATCCGTCAGTAATGAGTTCTTCCGTTGAATTGGTTAAACAAATCGTAGCAACTAAAAAACCAATCTTTGGAATTTGTCTAGGACATCAAATTCTTGGCTTAAGTCAAGGTTTAAAAACTGAAAAAATGTTTAATGGACATAGGGGAATTAACCATCCAATTAAAAATTTAAAAACTGGTAAAGGAGAAATAACTACTCAAAATCATGGATTTGTAATCTCAAAAGAAAGTATTGCAACTCAAACAAATGTAAAAGTAACTCACATGCACTTAAACGATGATACAATAGCCGGGATTGAACTAACTGATAAACCAGTTTTTTCTGTGCAATATCATCCTGAAGCATCAGCTGGACCTCATGACTCCCGTTATTTATTCGATCAATTTATTGAGAATATCGCTTCTTCTAAAAACTAACTATGGCTCATATTAAAAGTATTTTTGCAAGACAGATTCTTGATTCAAGAGGTAATCCCACTATTGAAGTTGATGTGTTAACATCAAATGGCATTAAAGGTCGAGCTGCAGTTCCTTCAGGTGCATCTACGGGTATTCATGAAGCAGTTGAACTAAGAGACAATGATTCTTCAATCTATTTAGGAAAAGGTGTCTTAAAAGCCGTAAAAAATGTGAATTCTATTTTAAATGAAGCATTAAATGGGATGGATATTTTTGACCAAGAAGCGATTGATCGTGCAATGATAAAATTAGATGGAACTGACAATAAATCAAATCTTGGTGCAAATGCAATCTTAGGTGTATCACTTGCGCTTGCAAAAGCTGCTGCATTAGAATCAAATTTAAGTTTATTCAAATATGTCGGAGGTCCTAGCGCTACTATTTTACCAGTTCCAATGATGAATATCCTAAATGGAGGTTCACATGCCGACAACCTCATCGATATCCAAGAATTCATGGTAATGCCAATCGGAGCTAAATCTTTTTCTGAAGGTTTACGCTGGGGAACAGAAGTTTTTCATCATTTAAAAGAGGTACTAAAATCAAATGGAATGTCGACTAATGTTGGAGATGAAGGTGGTTTTGCGCCTAATTTAGGTTCTAATGAAGAAGCAATACAAGTAGTTATGCAAGCTGTAGAGAAAGCAGGTTTTAGACTTGGAATTGATATGTCAATTGCACTTGATGCAGCGGCATCAGAATTTTACAATTCAAAAACAGGATTGTACCATTTTGAATCAACTGGAGAAAATAGAAGCTCCGCAGAAATGGTTGCTTATTGGGAAGAATGGTGTAAAAAATATCCGATTATTTCTGTTGAAGATGGACTAGCTGAAGATGATTGGGATGGATGGAAATTGGCAACTGAAAAGCTTGGGAATTCTGTGCAGTTAGTTGGTGATGATTTATTTGTAACAAATACTACTCGATTACAAAGAGGAATTAACGAAGAAATTGCAAATTCTATCTTAATAAAAGTAAATCAAATTGGAACCCTAACGGAAACAAAAGAAGCTGTCAATCTGGCAAAGAAAAATAATTATTCTTCAGTAATGAGCCACAGAAGCGGTGAAACAGAAGACAATACAATTGCTGATCTCGCGGTTGCATTAAAAACAGGACAAATTAAAACCGGGTCAGCTTCTAGGAGCGATCGAATGTCAAAATACAATCAATTATTGCGAATCGAAGAGGAGCTTGGCGATAATGCTATTTATTTAGGAAAAGACTTTAAGTCGATTTCTTAAAATTATGGCTGGATTTAATCTTAGAGTTTATGGGCTGGTAATTAATGAGCAACAGGAAATTCTCCTTTCTGACGAAAGACGAAGTGGTATTTCTTTTACAAAATTCCCTGGAGGTGGTGTCAATCAAAATGAGGGAATACTAGACGCCCTTCACCGTGAATTTCGAGAAGAACTTGGATGTGATATTTTGTCATCCTCTTTTTTTTATTTCAATGACTTTTATCAAAACTCCGCATTTAGAAAGGAAGATTCATTAGTAGTCTTTTACTACTTGGTTAAAATAAAATCTGATTTTCAATTACGAAAGGGAGATGATCTTCCTTTAGGATCAAACGACCCAAGTGATTTTGAGCGCTTTCGCTGGGTTTCTATAAAAGGATTTATGGAGGAAATATTAACTTTTCCATTGGATCGAGAGGCGATGAAAAAACTTATTGCTTTTCATCTTCAGTAAACTATTTTTTACTTGATTTATGATACTTACTTCAATAAAAATTGAGCTCTTTATCTATTGTAAGGCCTTGTTTACATGTTTATTCATAACCATAAAAAATATGGGCGGAATGAAAGACAAGAGCATCATACCAGGATATCCTGTGGGCATAACCGGAGACTCTTCAGAGGTTTCCATTAATTGATATGGTCGATCTCCTTTAAAATGATGATCTGAATGCCGACTAAGTTCAAAAAGCACAACTCTTCCGATTACGTGGTTGGAATTCCATGAATGTTTCCTTTTAACAGTTTCATAGTTTCCATTTTCTCTTTTTTGGCGATACAATCCATAGTGTTCAATGTAGTTTACTG
>JBILAB010000229.1:0-2903 GCA_044354455.1 Crocinitomicaceae bacterium
TTAATTCTTTATTCATAAATTCATCCATATTTCCTGTTCCAACTCCAAAAGGATGTTTATAAAATATTTGAAAAGCAGCAGTCCACAAAATAATTCTGACCGATGAAGAAGATAAAGTTTGTTCTCTATTTTCTACAAAACTTTTAGGGTTTTTAGAATATTCTATTACGTTTGAAGTTGAGTCTTTCCAATCATTTTGAATACTAGGTATTGAATTTATTACAATGAAACCAATTATTGGCATGAGAATGATTATAGTGTAAAAAATTGGTCGTCTAAATTTATTTCTAAGCCAAATTAATAGCGATGTGAAAATGGCAATTAATAAAAATAACGTTCCAGAAAGACTTTGTAAAAATCCGTGGATGACTATTACAAAAATAGTAAATGGAATTATCCAATAGAGTGAAAAAAAAGGTAATTTTTCTCGCCATCCAATGAAGGCAAATGCTGTGCTAATTGTTAAATATGCTGCAAGATAACTTGGGTGATGAATGGGGGAAATAGCAGTTGAAAAGTATACCCAATTCCCACCTCCGGCAACTAACCAAGCGCTTAATGCCATAATAATTCCATATAGGGTTACTAGAAATGTTGCAAGAATAAATCCCATATAGGCGACATTAATAGACCATATTTTTTTGAATTTCAATGATAAAAGGAGTGGAAAAATAATGAAGGATAATTTCTTTTCGAGTTCAAAAACTCCAGCATTTATATCACGTGTAAAGATGAGGCCAATTAAATAACAAAAATAAAATAAGAGGAATAAACTACTTATTACATTTAATTGAAAGCTAACTTCTTTTTTAATTATTCCTGTTAGAACTACAGTTATTAGTAGAATAAAAAAAAGTGGAGCAAACTTTGGGAATAAAACAAAACCAAAAGCAAAAAACCCTAATGTTTTTTCAAATAAATTTGTAAATCCTCCTATTTTCATTCAATTTTAATGGTTTGTTGAATTTTAATTAAAACAAAGATAAACATTTCGAAAGTCAATATTAGATTTAAATTTAGCCTAAATTTCTACTCTATTCATTCTACTGCTTATATTTGTAATTCAAAATTTATATTATGAAAAATATCGCTGTTATTGGTGCTGGTACAATGGGAAATGGAATTGCACATGTTTTTGCGCAATTTGGCTATCGCGTAAATTTAATTGATGTCTCTCAAGCTTCATTAGACAAAGCATTAGCGACTATTGGCAAAAATCTTGATCGTCAACTTGCAAAAGAAGCCATTACAGAGTCTGAAAAACAGAATACTTTATTAAATCTAACAACATTTACCTCACTTGTTGAAGGTGTTAAAGGAGTAGATTTAGTTGTTGAAGCAGCAACAGAAAATATTGATTTGAAACTTCAAATATTTAAAGAGTTAGATGCAGCAACAAGCGAAAATGTAATTTTAGCGACAAATACCTCTTCAATTTCGATTACAAAAATAGCTGCCGTAACAAATCGACCAGATAAGGTAATTGGAATGCACTTTATGAATCCAGTTCCCGTAATGAAATTAATTGAAATTATTCGCGGTTATTCTACTTCAGATGAGGTGACTAATTTAATTATGGAAATTTCCAAAAAATTAGATAAAGTTCCTGTTGAAGTAAATGATTATCCAGGATTTGTGGCCAATCGAATTTTAATGCCGATGATTAATGAGGCGATCTATACTTTGTATGAGGGTGTTGCAGGTGTTGAGGAAATTGATACTGTCATGAAATTAGGAATGGCACATCCAATGGGACCTTTGCAATTAGCAGATTTTATTGGATTAGATGTTTGCCTAGCGATACTTCGTGTTTTACATGAGGGTTTTGGAAATCCTAAGTATGCTCCATGTCCTTTGTTGGTAAATATGGTAACGGCTGGAAAAAAAGGCATTAAGTCTGGAGAAGGCTTTTATTCTTGGACACACGGAACAAAAGATTTAATCATTTCTCCTAATTTTTTAAAATAAATTAGTAATTAGTTACCTGACTGAAAGAAATTAAATCAGTTATATTTACAAAATAATTTAACTTTTTTTGATTTGAGAAAGCTAAAGTACCTCAGTGTTTTATCATTACCCGTTTGTGTTTGGATTAGTTTTCATAGCACGGGCATTCTTACCTTTCTTCCTGCACTTTATTTATTTGGAGTCATTCCTTTTTTTGAACTTATCTTGAGAGTAGACAGCCAAAATTTATCTGAACAAGAAAAAGTGCTTGTCACCAATGATTCCTTTTACTCAGTCTTGCTTTATCTTATGTTACCAATTCAATTTGGGTTTTTAGTGTATTTTTTGTTTCATATTCAAGAGGCGCAAACAACTAGTAATTTGGTCGGACGAATTTCATCCATGGGACTTATGTGTGGCGTTTTAGGCATTAATATTGGTCACGAACTCGGACATCGCTCGAATCGTTTTGAACGTTTTATTGGCGAATTACTCTTATTAAGTTCACTGGAAAATCATTTTCTGCCCTATCACAATAGAGGGCATCACACGAACGTAGGAACAAAGAGTGACCCTGCAACGGCTCGAAGAAACGAATGGCTTTATGTTTTCTGGTTTCGCTCACAAATTGGCAGCTATTTCCAAGCGTGGAAAATTGAATTTACCCGAATGAAGATCATGAAAAAGCACATGTTTAATTATGAAAATAAAATGCTTCAATATTCTGTTCTTCATTTATTATTTTTAGGTTCAATTTATACCTACTTCGTATTAGCCGTTTTAATTTACTTTCTTTTCGCAGCTGCTATTGGAATACTCTTGTTGGAAACAGTAAACTACATTGAACACTATGGATTGTATCGCCAAAAAAGAGAAAATGGAAACTATGAAACTGTTAAAAGGAAACATTCATGGAATTCCAACCACGTAATCGGAAGAGTTGTGCTTTTTGAACT
>JBILAB010000060.1:0-10462 GCA_044354455.1 Crocinitomicaceae bacterium
GCTGGAATTCGATGTCCCCACCAAAGTTGACGAGAAATACACCAATCCTTAACATTTTCCATCCAATGGCGATAGGTATTTTTAAACTTTTCAGGATGAAACTGAATATTTCCATTCATTACATTTTCCAAGGCTGGCTTCGACAATTCTTTCATATCTAAGAACCATTGCAATGATAATTTGGGTTCAATAACGGCATTTGTACGCTCAGAAAAACCAACTTTATTGATATAATCCTCTGTTTTTACCAAATAACCTTTATCGTGTAATTCTTTCTCAATAAGCTTTCTAACCTCAAAACGGTCAATCCCTTCATAATGCAAACCGTAACTATTCAAGGTTCCATTTTCATTGAAAACATCAATAATTTCCATATTGAATTTCTTTCCAATTTCATAATCATTTATGTCATGTGCAGGAGTTATTTTTAAGCAGCCCGTTCCAAATTCAATATCAACATAATCATCTGCAACAACTGGTATTTCTCGATTGATTAAAGGAACGATAACCATCTTGCCATGTAAATGTTTGTAGCGTTGATCATTCGGATTCACACAAATTCCTGTATCACCTAATATTGTTTCAGGTCGAGTTGTAGCAATGGTAAGCCATTCATCTACACTATCTTTGACTTTATACCTAAGATAAAACAAGCGAGAATTAACTTCTTTGTAAATCACTTCCTCATCAGAAACTGCAGTTAGTGCCTCGGGATCCCAATTAACCATTCGAACACCGCGGTATATTTTTCCTTTTTGAAATAAATCAATAAATACATTTTCAACAGATTCAGAATACTCCTTATCCATTGTAAAATGTGTGCGTTCCCAATCGCATGAAGCACCTAATTTCTTTAGTTGTTCAAGAATAATACCACCGTGTTTTTCTTTCCACTCAAATGCGTGACCTAAAAATTCATCCCGCGTTAAATCACTTTTGGAAATTCCTTCTTGCTTTAACTTTTGAACTACTTTTGCTTCTGTGGCAATTGAGGCATGATCAGTTCCTGGAACCCAGCAAGCATTTTTTCCAAGCATACGGGCTCTTCGAACCAATACATCTTGAATTGTATTATTCAACATATGCCCCATGTGTAAAACTCCCGTTACATTAGGAGGTGGAATAACAATTGTATATGGCTCTCTTTCATCTGGAATTGAATGAAAGTAATTTTTATCGATCCAATGCTTATACCATCTTTCTTCCGCTTTGCTTGAGTCGTATGTTTTTGGGGTTTCCATAATTATTATTCTGTTTGCAAAGATAATAAAATCGTCTTTTAATAGCATTAAAAAACAGAACTGACATAATTAAAAATTAAGGAAATTGAGATTGACAAACAAATTAAACTGCTGATCAATAAAAACTTCCTATTTTTGCACTATGATTGAGAATAAAGAGACTGCTTTAAAAATTGCCGAACTACTTCTTCAAGTAAAAGCTGTAAAACTTCAACCAAAAAAACCATTTAATTGGGCCTCAGGATGGATGTCACCTATTTATTGTGATAACCGAGTAACATTGTCTCATCCTGGAGTAAGAACACACATCCGACAAGCATTTTGTGAAAACATAATTTTAAGATTTGGAAAACCTGATATAATTGCTGGAGTTGCTACAGGTGGAGTGCCACAAGGTGTTTTAGTTGCTCAAGAATTAGGTCTTCCCTTTGTGTATGTAAGAAGTGCTGCAAAAGACCATGGAATGGGAAATACAATTGAAGGTTCATTTGAAAAAGGGCAACGTGTTATTTTAATTGAAGATTTGATTTCTACTGGAGGAAGCAGTATAAAAGCTGTTAATGCACTCAGAGATGGGGGGTTAGATGTTAAAGGTCTAGCTGCAATCTTTACATATGGGTTTAAACTTGCAGAAGAAAATTTTATAAAAGCAAAATGCCCTATTTTAGCATTAACAGATTATGCTGTATTAATTGAACAAGCACTCAACTCAAATTACATATCTCAAGATGATTTGGCGCATCTTCAAAGTTGGAGAGAAAACCCCTCAATTTGGATGCAAGAAAAGTAATAATGGACTTAAAAAGTGATAAAGTAGCAATTTCAGCATCTATAGAGGATGTTCATGTATTTTTATCCGACGCAAGAAATCTTGAGCTTATTTTGCCCCATGATAAAATTTCTGATTTTAAAGCCGATGAAAATCAATGTTCGTTCAAAGTTCAGGGTGCAATTGTTATTTCTCTTATTCAAAATGGTTCAGAATCCACAAAAATTTTCTTAAAATCAGGAGAAAAGTCGCCTTTTCCATTTAAATTAACTATAAATCTGGAGGATAAAGGTCTGAAGACAGAGGGCTTTATTGAATTTGATGGTGAAGTAAATTCATTTGTAAAAATGATGGTAGAAAAACCACTTAAAGCACTTTTTAACTTTATGTCGCACAAGCTAGAAGAGCATTTTAACAATACTTAATTGTTTTAAGTCCAAACTCAAAGGGCTTTCCATTTTTTTCAATTACTAACAAGCCAGCTGAAGAAACATCAATAATTGTTCCTTCGAAGACTTGATTTTCTGCTTCAAAAAAACTTTTTTCTTTAAAACGATACAAACTAGATAAATACTCTTTTTTCAATTCTAAATTAGTTGAATTTACAAGTAAAAAATAGTGGTTCATTTCTTTAATTAAGACATCTAAAATTTCTCGTACAATAAATGTGTTTCCAGTTTCATTTCGAATACTTGTTGCTGAGAAGTCAAAAAAATTCTGTTGATTAATATTTATTCCTATTCCTATAAATGAAGTAGAAAGAAAATTGCCGCTTACTTGATTTTCTATTAATATTCCACAAATTTTTGTTTCGTTTACTAACAAATCATTTGGCCATTTTATTTTTGCAGGAAGTCCAAATTTTCCTAAGGTTTTAAGCACAGCCAAACTAGTTGCCCAATTAATTTGAGTTTGGTATTCTACTGACAGATTGTCGGGGCTATAAACAAAGGTGCAAAGAAGATTTTTACTATTTTCAGATTGCCAAATACTCCCTCTTTGCCCTTTTCCATTTGTTTGACAGTCTGACATTATTACCGAACCATTTTGACAAAGCTTGTCTGAAAACAACTTGGCAGCAAAATTGTTAGTAGAATCAATATCCGATAAATGGATTATTTCTTTTCCGAAAAGCATTCTAAAAGAGTTTTGTTTTAAGACGAGGTCAAAATTAAAATTTATCAGTTAGATTTGTAAATTAAGAAGAAATAAAATGCCAAAAGCAAAAAAAAGCAGCGAATCAGAAATACTATGTCAAACCATAGTAGAGGGAATGCAAGAAAACAAAGCCAAAGATATTGTAATCCTTGATTTAAGGCACTTGACGAGCGCTGTTTGTGATTTTTTCGTTATTTGTAGTGGCGATTCAAATACACATGTAGATGGAATTTCCAACGCTGTAACACGTCATTCTCGCAAAATACTTCAAGAAAAACCATGGCATATAGAGGGAAAAAACAATAGTGAGTGGGTTTTACTCGATTATATTAATGTTGTAGGCCATATTTTTTACAAGGATGCTCGCTCATTCTTTCAACTTGAAGAATTATGGGCAGATGCTATACGAACAGATATTAAAAATTTAGATTAATCATTTATGTCAAAAGAGAAAAAGAAAAGTCCATTTTCAATTTATTGGATCTATGCAGCACTTGGATTTGCATTAATAGCATTTCAGTTATACGTAAGTTCTGATTCAGTTGCCACTATCAAATCAAGAGAAACATTTTTCACTTTGGTTGAAAAAAAAGGTGTTAGAAACGTACGTATTATAAATCAAGTAAAAGCTGATTTTTATTTAAGCGCCAAAGGAAAAGCTCTTGTCAAGCAAGCAAAAAAAGGAGAACTAGTTGAAATTAAAAAAGCGCTTTCTAAAAATGGGCCCGTTAAGAATAAAGAAATAAAATTTGAATTAGAAAATATTGGAAGCCATGCAAATTTTGAAGAAGAGCTTAAAGAAAAAGGATATCGAAATTTCCAAAATGTCAATGAAGTAAACTATTTAGGGCAAATTCTCAGTTATATTCTGCCTTTTGCATTAATCATTATCATTTGGATTTTTGTAATGCGTCGCATGTCAGGCGGTGGTGGAGGTGGTGGCGGAAGCCAGATATTTAATATTGGTAAATCACGTGCACAAGTGTATGACAAGGGAAAATCCACAAATATCACTTTTGCTGATGTAGCAGGATTAGCTGGCGCAAAAGAAGAAATTGTAGAAATTGTAGAGTTTTTAAAAAATCCAAAAAAATATACGGAATTAGGTGCAAAAATTCCAAAGGGAGCATTACTTGTTGGCCCTCCAGGAACAGGTAAAACCTTACTGGCTAAAGCAGTTGCAGGGGAAGCAAAAGTTCCATTTTTCTCTCTTTCAGGATCTGATTTTGTGGAAATGTTTGTAGGTGTTGGTGCGTCACGTGTTAGGGATTTATTCAAGCAAGCAAAAGAAAAAGCACCTGCGATTATTTTTATTGATGAAATTGATGCAATAGGAAGAGCTAGAGGTAAAAACAATGGTTTTAATTCTAATGATGAACGTGAAAATACCTTAAATCAATTGCTCACAGAAATGGACGGTTTTGGAACAAATTCTGGAGTTATAATATTAGCAGCAACAAATAGATCGGATGTCTTGGATAGTGCTCTTATGCGCGCTGGACGTTTTGACCGACAAATTTATGTTGACATGCCAGATTTAAATGAGCGAAAAGAGATTTTTCAAGTACACTTAAAACCCTTGAAATTAGGGAAAGACATTGTTGTAGATTTTCTTGCTAAGCAGACACCTGGATTTTCTGGAGCTGATATTGCAAACATGTGTAACGAAGCTGCATTAATTGCTGCAAGGAAAAATAAGAAACAGGTTGAAAAACAAGATTTTTTAGATGCTGTAGATAGAATTATTGGTGGATTAGAGAAGAAAAATAAAATCATCACAAAAGATGAGAAAAAAACTATTGCTTATCATGAAGCTGGACATGCAACTATTTCATGGTTATTGGAATATGCGCATCCATTGGTGAAAGTTACAATCGTACCGAGAGGTCAATCTTTAGGTGCTGCATGGTATTTACCTGAAGAAAGAAGTATTACAACCACAGAGCAAATTTTAGACGAAATGTGTTCAGCATTGGGAGGCAGAGCAGCTGAACAATTAATTTTTGGGAGAATAAGTACAGGGGCATTGAGTGATTTAGAGAAAGTTACAAAACAAGCTTATGCAATGGTTTCAATTTATGGCTTAAATGAGCGAATTGGAAATGTTTCTTTCTATGATTCTCAAGGACGCGATTCATTTACAAAACCATATTCTGATGATTTGGCAAGGGTGATTGATGAAGAAGCTAGTAAAATGATTGAATTTCAGTATAAACGAGCTTTGAAAATACTTACTGACAACAAAGAAAAATTAAGTGCACTTGCAGAAAAACTTTTAGAAACAGAAGTTATTTTCAAAGAAGATCTAGAAATTATTTTTGGTAAACGGGAATGGGAAATTGCAGAGCTTGTGGAAATTAAAGAAATCCCTGTTAAAGAAAAGAAGCAACGTAAAACTCCTGTAAAATCTGAAAAAACTGTAGTTAAAAGTGAGAAAAAAGAAAATAGTGCTGAAGATTTATCTTAAAAAACTATTAAATGGAATTTATACGTGTTCTCGATACAACTAACTTTTTCATCTTTGAACAAATTAAGTCATCCCTAACAGAGCTTGAAATTCCCTTTCAATTTAGAAATACAATGGATTCATCTTTCAATAATTTTGGAAGTTATGAAATATATGTAACTTCGGATTTTAAAACTGAAGCCCTAAAATTGATTGATAACATCAATGAGTAATCTAGCCAAACGAAGTATCACAGGATTATTATTTGGAATAGTTGTTCTTGGTTCTATTTTTTATGGACCATATACTCAAATTTCTATATTTTCACTTTTCATGCTGCTTGGATTAATTGAATTTTACCGTTTGTTTGATAAACACCCAATTATAAGAGTCAGTAAAGAAATCGGTGTATTTATTGGAGTATTTATTTTCTGTTTATTGGTTGGCGTAAGTTTAGAGATTTTACCAGTGATTTCTGTGTCAATTTTGTTTCCATTATTTTTTACTTTAATTCTCAATGAATTATGGAAAAAGCAAGAAAACCCTATTGTCAATATCTCTGTTCTTGTATTTGGAATTATTTATATTGTAATTCCATTTTATTTAACCATTGATTTAAACCTAAGAAATACAGCATATTTACCTTTAATTGTAGGAATGTTCTTACTTATTTGGACAAATGATTGTTTTGCCTATTGCATCGGTCGCGTACTTGGAAAAAGAAAGTTGTTCGAACGAATTTCACCAAATAAAACTTGGGAAGGTGCTATTGGAGGAATATTATTTACACTTATTTTAGGTTATCTAATTGGAGCTTACATCAATAAAGGGGAGGAATTATTTTGGATGGTATCCGCTTTAATTATTGCTCCGTGTTCTATTTATGGCGACTTGTTAGAATCTCTTTTCAAAAGAAGTTTGAAAATAAAAGATTCTGGCAGCATTTTACCTGGACATGGAGGAATACTCGATCGCTTTGATGCTGCATTATTTGCAATCCCTTTTTTCTATTCTTGGGCGATGTTATATTTATACTGGTAAATTAAAACTATGAAACTACACCGCGAAGGATTTGGAATAATGATTACCACTTTGATAATAGTAGTGGCTTTGTCTTTTTTAAATTTTTGGTTTTTATACTGTAATGAGAAATTTATTTTTTATGTCTTAATTCAATTATTCCTTCTTGTATTTCTTTACTTAATTGTTCAATTCTTTAGGATTCCACATCGTAAATGTGAATTTAGCGAAATGGATATTGTTTGTCCAGCAGACGGAAAAGTTGTGGTTATTGAAGAAACCGAGGAGACAGAATATTTCAAAGGGAAGCGCATTCAGATTTCAATTTTTATGTCGCCATTGAACGTACATGCAAATTATTTTCCAATCAGTGGAATTACAAAATATGTCAAATACCATCCAGGCTTATTTTTAGTTGCTTGGCATCCGAAAAGTAGTACGGAAAATGAAAGAACAACAATTGTCGTTGAACATAAAAATGGAGTAGAAATTCTTTTTCGTCAAATTGCTGGAGCTGTAGCTCGAAGAATATGTTATTATACAGAAATTGGTGATAAAGCAAAGCAAGGAGAGGAGTTTGGTTTTATTAAATTTGGCTCAAGAATCGATGTTTTTTTACCATTGGGGTCAAAAATTGATGTTAAAATTGGAGATAGTGTAAAGGCGAAATTAACTCGTTTGGGAAGTTTTGATTGATTTTAAAAACCATACTTTATTTAAGTTCAAACTTTTTAAATTAATTTAAATAAAAAACTTATTTAAATTATTACTTCTCGTAATTGTTCATTAACTTCGTAAAAAACTATCACTATGAAAAATCTATTTTTAGCATTAGCCCTTACCACTTTTGTTGGTTCGATGGCAACAACAGCTTATGCAGCTGTTACAGGAACTGAAGTTGTTAAGAAATTTGACGACAAGAAGAAAAAGAAAAAGAAAAGAGGTTGTGCTTCAACTGAGAAAGGATGTGCTACAACTGAAAAGAAAGCATGTTGTTCTAAGAAAGCAAACTAAGTAAAATTTGTTTAAAAAAAACCAACTGGAATTCAGTTGGTTTTTTTTTGTTTAAATAAAATCGTTACTAATTACCATAAAGTATAGCATATTCTTTCTGGTATTTTTCCATAATTTTTTTTCTTTTGAGCTTCAATGTTGGTGTCAATTCTCCACCATCTATAGAAAACTCTTTTGGCAACAGAACAAACTTTTTAAGCTGTTCCCAACTACCAAAAAATTCATTTATTTCATCTATTTCCTCCTTAAACTTTAAGAGAACCTTTTCTTGTAAGACTATTTCTTCATTTGAAATAGTATCAAAATTTAGATTGTTTTGCAAAGCCCATTCCTTCAAAAAGAGAAAAGAAGGCACAATAAATGCCCCGGGGAATTTCTCTCCTTCACCAACAACTATAAGTTGCTCAATAAACCGAGACTCTTTAAATTTATTTTCCATCGCTTGAGGAGCAATATATTTCCCTCCTGAAGTCTTAAATATCTCTTTTTTACGATCCGTTATTTTTAAGAATTTCTTATCTATAAAAACACCAATATCTCCAGTATGAAACCAACCATCTTTGTCCATTACTTCATTTGTAGCTTCTTCATTGTTGTAGTAACCAAGCATTACATTTGGGCCTTTCACTAAAATTTCTCCATCTTCGGCAATTTTTACTTCAACGTGTTCTATTAAAGTTCCAACAGAGCCAAAACAGATGCCTTTGTCAAATGAGTTGACTGTCACTACTGGCGATGTCTCACTTAAGCCATAACCCTCTAAAATTGGAATCCCAGCAGCTAAAAATATACGCGCTAATCGTGGTTGTAAAGCCGCACTTCCCGATGCAATTGCTTTTACATTTCCTCCAAGAGCAAGTTGCCATTTTGAGAATATTAATTTTCGTGCAATAGCTAATTGCATTTTATACAAGGGTGATTTGCCTTTTAGCTCATAATTTTCTGCTAAAGCAACCGCCCAAAAGAACAATTTCTTTTTTAGTCCTGATAATTCGTCTCCTTTTGCAATAATTTTATCGTATACTTTCTCAATTAATCTTGGTACAGCTGAAAAAACATCTGGTTTAACTTCTCTGATATTTTCTCCAATTGTTTCCATCGATTCGCCAAAATAAATAGAGCAGCCGATATACATGTAGAGGTAATGCAACATCCTTTCATAAATATGGCAAACTGGAAGAAAGGACAAGACTTTGGAATTATTATCAGCAGGAATTCGACTTTGACAGGCAAAAACATTCGATAAAATATTCGCATGAGAAAGCATTACTCCCTTTGGATTTCCCGTTGTGCCTGAGGTATAAATAATCGTAACTAAATCAACGCTTTTTACTAAATCCATTCTTGATTTCACTTCTGACGGATCAGTTTTTTCTGCCTTTTCAGAAATTTCAGACCAATTTGAGCAGCCCTCAATTTCATCAAAAACAAATAAATGTTCTAAAGAAGAAACATCCTTTCTAATTGAGCTTATTTTATCCCACAATTCTTTATTTCCGACAACACATATTCTAGTGCTTGAATCATTTAAAATAAAACGATAATCGTTTACTGATATGTTAGGATAAAGTGGAACCAAGATAGCCCCAACTTGTTGAACAGCAATATCCAAAATATTCCATTCTACACGATTAGTACTTGCAACGGCTATTTTGTCTCCTGCTGAAATCCCAAAAGCTATTAAACCTCTAGATACTAGAAGTGCTTTTTCGATAAAAGTAGTTGTATCCATGGGAGTCCAAATACCTTCTTTCTTTGTGACAAACATGGAATCTTTCTGATAATTCTTTTGTTGATGATAGGGTACATCAAATAAGCGCATGGAATTCATATAATTTATTTTTAATCAAATATAAACTATTATATGAACTTAAAAGAACAAGAAAGCAAAAAAGCAAACGATTATTGTGGCAATGATATTCAATACAAAGCCAATTTTTGCCATTTGATGGATTTTAATTAAGCCAGAAGAAAAGACAATTGCATTTGGAGGTGTGCCAACGGGAAGCATGAATGCACAACTAGCAGCTAAAGTAAGAGGAAGGCACAATTGGAGTATTGGATAATGAGCTTCTAAAGCAAATGCTGCAACTATTGGGACAAAAATCGTTACCAAGGCCAAATTAGACATGATTTCTGTTGCAAAAATAGCGATGACAACGACGATAATTACCATTAATGTAATCGATACATTTTGAAAAGAACTAAAAACTTGGGTTATTTCTTTTACAACACCGCCAGTCTCCAACATTTTAGCTAAAGCCAAGCCTCCTCCAAATAATAATAAAATCCCCCAAGGTAATTTTTCGGTATCCTGCCATTCTAAGAGCGGTTTCTTCGCAGACTGACTCGGGATTATGAAAAGTAAAATACCGCCAAAAATCGCTGCACTTTCATCTCTGTATGAAAAACCTGTTGCTCCAATTATTAACTCACGGAAAGACCATAAAATAACAACCATACCAAAGACGGCAAGCGCTCGATATTGATCTACAGTCCACGGTTTTTTCTCCAAATGAATAGCATGTAATTCATTCCGTTCCTTTCCTAAAGCGAAGTAGAAATAAACAAAAACTGCAAGGAGGAGCGTCAAACTTAAGGGAATTCCAATTTTCATCCAATCGAAGAAAGAAATTGTTATGTTATAATTCTGTTCTAAGATGCTTGCCATTTGCGTATTCGGTGGGGAACCAACGAGTGTTGCCATCCCTCCGATACTTGCTGCATAAGCGATAGAAAGAAGAAGGAAAATAGAGAATTTTGATTTCTGCTGATCTACAGGCATTGCCTGAATAATCGCAAGGGCCATTGGAA
>JBILAB010000059.1:0-10462 GCA_044354455.1 Crocinitomicaceae bacterium
CTAATTTAGGACACCAATTTACCCAAGTATCAGCCAGATAGGCTATCCGGTATTTTTGAAGAGTAGTTTCTTTTTGATGGTCGCTAAATTTTTGCCACTCAATTTCAGAAAAAAGATCACAATCGTCAGCAAGAGCTTGGATATCTATATTTCCTGATTTCTCAAATTCTTGAATTAATGTATCAATTGAAATTGCTTTATCTTTTGATAAGTCATAATAAGAATTAAATAGCAATTTAAAAATCCATTGTGTCCACTTGTAATAACTTGGATCAGATGTTCTCAGTTCCCTCGACCAATCAAATGAGAATCCTATTTTATCCAATTGATCTCTGTATCTAGCAATATTCTCCTCGGTAGTTTTTGCGGGATGCTGACCTGTTTGAATTGCATATTGTTCAGCAGGTAAACCAAAAGAATCGTATCCCATCGGATGTAAGACATTGAATCCTTTTAGGCGTTTGTAACGCGCATAAATATCTGAAGCAATGTAACCTAAGGGATGTCCGACATGCAAGCCAGCACCAGATGGATAAGGAAACATATCTAAAACATAAAACTTTTCTTTCGAATTATCTTCGGTGACTTTATACGTTTGGTTCTTAGCCCAAAAAGTTCTCCATTTATGTTCTATGTCCCGAAAATTGTATTCCATTTTGGTAAATTATTTTACAAAGATATAAAGTTCAACAAACTCCAAAGAGATATATTGCTAAAGTAATTCCAAAAGTTACCAAGAGATATTAAAACTTAGCGCTAAACAAAAATCCTAGTCCTACTAAAACTAGACTAAAATCAAATAACTCTAAGCGAAAAGAACTAGATTTTAGTAGATAATACCGCGTCAATAGAATCAAGAAAAGTAGAATACTTATTGAATAGAAAAGGTTTAAACGACCATTTATGCAATTTAATAGTAAGAATAATGCTATGAATACATTAAAAAGAATCAAACTTTTTTTACTGCCAATAAGTTGGGGGATTGTTTTAAAAGAAGCAGGGTCAAACTTTATATCTTTTAAATCACTTGGTAGCGTCAAGGCATAAAATAAAATGAGGAACGAAAAATCAATGTATTGGAAATTATGTCCGAAAGATTTTGGAATATAAACTAAAACAATAAACCAAGAGATAGTAACCAATAGGGCCTTTAAAAAAGGGATTTCTCTAAGAATAAAATAGGAAAATAAGCCGCTATAAAAAGCCGAAAGCAGAATAGTTATTCCCAATAAAAAAATAGCTGAAGAAAAAAGAGAAAATAAATGAATGAATAAAACGCAACTTAAAACCAAACCAAGTACCACAAAACTGCGAATAGTTAGAAGATTCTTACTCAGCCAAGCGTTCATTTCTCTGGTTAATTTTGATTGATGAAATTTCAATAAACGGTGGCCATTGTAAACTCCAAAAACAGCAAGTGCTATAGCAGAAGAAAATTCCAATGAAAAAGAAGATTGTGATAGAATCCCGAGAGAGAAAATAAATGCGCAAAAAGCCAGAAAACCATAGGAATGAAAGAAAAACAAGAATGTTTTAGTGCGCTTCATTAATTGCAGAAAGAACACTTTGAACGCTAATATTTTCAATACAAGAGCAGACTTTTCCTTTCTTACAAATACTACAAGAGGAATCAAAAACCAGAGCTACTGATTTTTCACCTAAAGCCTTCCACCTTCCTGGATGAATTGGCTTACGAGGAGAAAATAAGCCAATAGCTTTTATTCCGCTAATGCCAGCAATATGATATGGGCCAGTCGAACAAGCAACGAGTGCTTCACAACTTGCAATTAAGCAAATCAGCTGCTTAAGATTCAATTTCCCTGAGCTATCAATTATTTGCGGATGAACTGGGAGAATGGCGCTAAATTCTTTTCCCTCGTTTTCTGTTCCTGTAAAAATCACTGTTTTTTTTTGCTGAACTAATACTTGTGCCAATTCAATATATTTTTCTAGTGGCCATTCCGAAGCACTTCCCTGAGATTTTGGGTGTAAAATAATTGTATTTGATAAATCAATACCAGAAAATTCAGATGGTAGAGAAACAGTTGGAATATTAAAATGATTCAAAGATTCAAACAAAGCTTCAAAACTTGGAATTTCATTCAATCCTAATGGTTTCAGAAGTTCAAAATTTAATTGTGCCTCATGCAATAACGATCGTTTTCTACTAAAATTCAAGCGGTAATTACACGTTAACAAATGAAAAACACGGTGTGCAGTTCCGATTCTCATTGGAATTTTTGCTTTTTTGGAAAGTGCAGCGATTTCTCTATTAGGGAAAACATGAATTATACAATCCGCTTTTAATCTCGCTATTCGTTCGCTTGTTGGAAGACTTGAAAAATCATCAAAATTCAAAAATGTATCAACTACATCAAAACAGGCAATGATATCTTTTGTATATGTTCGACCTAAAAAAACCAATTCTGTTTGAGGAAATTGCTTTTTCAACCATACACAAAGTGGCAAGGTTAAAATGACATCGCCAATACTATCTGTACGTGAGATTATTATTTTATCCATGATTTTATTGGTACATTTTTCTTAAAATCTGATATTTTCTTAAGGTTGCGTAAGCACTTCGAGACGATATGTGCCACCCCGTTTTTCCGTCTAAAAATCCAAGTTTCACTAAGTAACTTTTAAAAAACTGAGTAGCAACTTTTAAATAAAGTAAAAATAAAGAGATCTTTTTTCCTTTCAAAAATAGTTCCTTTGCAGAAATACTGCCAAAATACTCGATTTGTTTGAAATGATCTTCTTTTGTATAATAAGAGTAATGCAATAAATCTCCTTGTAAGCTGCCCACTTGCAACTTCTCTTTTAATTCTAATTTATCATGTGGATTTATTCCTGTCCAATGAGCTTTGTTTTTTTTTACCATGCGGACTTTTGTGTCAGGATACCAACCGCAATATTTTACCCATTTTCCGCAATAATTAGTCAATCTATTCATCGCATATGCATCAAATTGAGGCGCTTCAAGAGTTTTTGTAATGGCTTTTTGTAATGTTTTAGAGAGTGCTTCATCAGCATCCACTGATAAAATCCATTCATGATTTGCTTTCAATAAGGCGATATTTTTTTGTTCAATATGGCCTTCAAAAACATTTTGAAAAAATTTTATCCCATATAACTTACAGATTTCCTCCGTTCGATCAGTTGAAAAAGAATCTACCACAATAATTTCATCTGCAACAGGAAGTAATGATTCTATGCAACGCTGAATATTTCTTTCTTCATTGAATGTAATAATAACTGCACTTAGTTTTGGCTGCATTGGATTTATAAAATTTCTACACTCTTCCAAATAGCTTGAATTTCGCGCAAGGATTGCGTCCAACTAGTTGTAGAAGGTGCGTCAACATAACCGCTAATACAAATGAGTTTTTTTGACATCGGATGAAGGAAATGAAAGGCCCAAAATGCACCACCAGTTGAATGAACATCCTTACCAGTAAATTGAAACATTCCTCTAACTTCTATTCCCTTAACGCTTTTATTATAATTAAATGTCGCCGTTGATTCTGGAAAAACAAATTTATTATACTGTGTTCCCATATATAAACCTTCGGTTTCATAAGGTACATTATACCGCAGCATTGTATCACGCGCTTTTAACAAATTTTCTAACAAGAATTGGGAAGAATCGATAAAATCATATTGGTAAATCATAATACCTGTTAAAACCGAACCAATATCTTGCGTTCCTGTTCCAACAAATTCTATTGGTCGCGATGCAGTTGGCAATTCAATACGGTAGAAATTTGGTCGTGAAGTAACTATAGTGGAGGCATCTGGCAAAGCTAAATTAATACCGAAATTCTTTTTGATTTTAATTTGAACAGGTCTATTATTTTGTGCCTGAAAATTAAGAAGAATTCGCTTCCATTCTGAAAAATCAAATTGAGCGTGAACTGTTTGCATTCCTTCCTTACAAAGTTCAAGCAATTGATTATAATTCTTTGCCTTAAGATCAATAACTAATTGTCGATTTGCCCAAACATCTTTTCTAGACTGAATAAGCCCAAACTTTTCTTTTCGCTCAGAATCGATTTCTAAAAAAAGGATATTACGATGTCTACGAATTGCTCCGTCAAAATTTTGAGTTTTCCTATGAATCAATTCAAAAGTCGTAACATCAGGAAAGTAGGGCATAATAAATTGTGTCAGTTGCGAGTCTAAGTGGGCTTTAATCTCAGAATTCCAAATTGCTTGATCACAAACCACTAATATTTCTCCAACTTTTCCAGTTACATTTAATCCTGAATTCTTGTATTTTCCTCCACAAGCGAAAAGAAAAAAGATTAGGGTTAAAAATGAAAAAAATTTAACTTTATACTGCATAATTAATATTTATTTTATGCGTAATCGCTGACCAACTGTTATTCGGTTTATGTTTATTCCAGGATTTAAATTTTGTAATTGTCCTTGTGTTAAATTATGTTTTTGAGCCACACGAGAAAAAGAATCTCCGCTTTTTACGTTATAATATTTTTTAACGGGTTTTGGAACTACCGTTTCAATTACTGGTTTTTCAATACTATATAGTTTTAGTTTTTGACCAATATAAATATTTGTTGTTCTCAATGCATTCCACTCCATTAATTGCTCAATCGTAACATTATATTTTAAAGAAATATTTTTAAGGTTCTCGCCAGATAGTACTTTATGATACTTTAGGTTTTCTTTATTTATTAAAGTGTCTTGAAGAGGTAATGATACATTTACCTGAATTGTATCATTTGAACCCTCTATTGGTGAAGGCGCAACAATTACAGGATCATATATAGATTTTTCTAAAATATAAAGAGAATCTTCCATACTCACTAAAAGGGTGACTTTCTCCATGGGCCCTGTAATGCAACGAGCAGGAGTCGTTTTTGGTATATACGTTGATTTATAAACTGGATTCAATGTCTTTATTTCTTCTAAGTCCCATATAACTAATTGTGAAATTGTATTCATATGTGCACCATTTTTTAAACACATTGTATCTAATTGTGCATTGTGAATCTTGGCTTCCATTGGAATAATATTGTGTTCAGCATGGAAGGTCATAAGATAAGCGGCGGCGATAAAATTAGGGACATATCCTTGCGTTTCTGTGGGAAGAAAAGGGCGAACTTCCCAATAAGTTTTTTTGTCCCCTGATCGCCTTATCGCCTTATTCACATTTCCTGGTCCAGCATTGTAAGCGGCAAGTGCTAAATTCCAATCACCATATATTCCATATAACTGCTTTAAATAACGACAAGCAGCATCTGTTGCTTTATCAGGATCCATTCTATCATCAATATATGAATTTTCTTCAAGTCCAAAATACAAACCTGTTTTATACATAAATTGCCACAAACCTAGAGCTCCAGCTCTTGATTTTACTTGTGGTCGCAAACCACTTTCAATAACAGAAAGAAAGCGAAGTTCGATTGGTAAACCATATTCAGCAAGTTTGTCTCTAAACATATCAAAATACAATGCAGAACGACCTAATGCAACCCTAATAAATCCTCTTCTTTGTGACGCAAAAAAACGGATTGTTGATAGTGTTGCAGCATTACAATCCATATGAAACGGACTCATAGTACTCATTTTTTCTAAGCGCGAGCAATAAATTTCGTCAGAAAAAGTAGGCGCTTGATTTGGTTCATACTTCAGTGCATTTATAATAGAATCATAAGACAAATCAGCTGCATAATCTGCATAGAATAAATTTAAACTTTGCTGAACAGTATTTACAAAAGCATTGGGATTCAATGAATCTGATGGTTTTATAAGGTGTGAAGGTCTTTGCCCAAAAAAGAAAAGGGCATTAAAAATAAGAAGTAAAGAAAGTAATTTATTCATTTATAAGTCCTCCAAAATTTTAGCAAATTGAAATAGTGCTGATTCATCAAAAGTATTCGACATTATTTGAATTCCAAACGGCAAACCGTTGGAATGATTGCCTAATGGGATACTTAAAGCTGGATTTCCTGTAAGATTTGCATGCACCGTAAATATATCTTGAAGATACATTTGAATGGGGTCTTTTATTGCATTTTTTTCAAATGCAGTGCCCGGTGTTGAAGGCATTAAAAGAATATCTGTTTTCTGGAACATCTCCTCCGTTTGATTTTTCAAAACACGTCGAACTTTTTGGGCTTGTGAATAATAAGCATCATAATAACCATGAGAAAGCACAAAAGTACCCGCCATTATGCGGCGCTTCACTTCCATTCCAAATCCCTCAGACCTAGATTTAATATAGGTTTCTTCTACTCCTTTTGCTTCTGAGCTGCGATAACCAAAATGAACACCATCAAAACGAGATAAATTTGAAGAGGCTTCAGCGGTAGTGAGGACATAATAAGTAGGAACCAAATATTCTATAAATGGGAAGCTCAAGTCAATGATTTCATGCCCTTTAAGCTTTAAATCCTGAATGATTTTCTGAAGATGTGAGCGAATCTCTTCATCCAAACCAGAATGATCAAAGCATTCTTTGATAATACCAATTCGATATTTCTTTGAAGAATCTGTATCCTCAAATTTTAATTCTTTTGTTGAACTTGTTGCATCAAATTCATCAGTTCCAGCCATAATTGAAAGAAGTAATTGCGCATCTTCCAAACAATTTGTAAAGGTTCCAATCTGATCAAAAGACGAAGCGTATGCGATTAATCCGTAACGACTAATACGACCATAAGTCGGCTTCATTCCATATGTTCCTGTCCAAGATGCTGGTTGCCGCACAGAACCACCCGTATCACTTCCTAACGAAACAGTACATAAACCTGCAGAAACTGCAACAGCTGATCCACCAGAAGATCCACCAGGGACATAATTCTTTTTAAGATTATTTTCAACCGGACCGAAAGCAGAATTTTCATTTGAACTTCCCATGGCAAATTCATCACAATTTAATCGTCCAATTACAATAGCATCTTCATCTAATAAGCGCTGTAGTGCAGTTGCAGTATAAATTGATTCGAAGCCTTCTAATATTTTTGATGCGGCTGAAACCTTATGATTTTTATAACAGATATTATCTTTGATTCCAATAACTACTCCTGCAAGTTTCCCTGCAGTTCCGTTTTTTATTTTCTCGTCAACACCTAAAGCTGCAGCAATTGAAGATTCTTCAAACACTTCTAAAAAAGCATTTAGGTGCGAATTCTGCTTAATTTTTTCGATGTAAAATTTCGTAAGAGATAAAACAGTATCTCCGGAAAGTAAACCCTCCTTAACTTCTGTTATCGTACGGTACATTGTAATTATTTATTCTCTGGCTTATCTTCACTCTCAGGATTTGCGTCTTCTCCTTTTGATGCGTCTTTAAATTCTTTTACACCTTTGCCCAAACCACGCATTAATTCTGGAATTTTCTTTCCGCCAAAAAACAACAATACGATTACTAGAACAATTACCAATATTTGGCCTCCGCCAACAACTCCTAAAATAAACATATTTCTCTATTTTTAATAGTTCAAAAATACAAATTAAATCTATAGCCCCTCAAAAATTGGAAGAATTATAACTTTCTTGCTACTTCAAATGATTCAAAAGCCTCAATAATATCGTTAACTTGTATATCATCAAATTTATCAATATTTAAACCACATTCGTAATTATTTTTAACTTCCTTCACGTCATCTTTGAATCGTTTTAATGAGCCAAGAAGACCAGTATGAACAACAATCCCATCACGAATAACTCGTACTTTAGAACTGCGTTTTATTGAGCCATCTAATACATAACAACCCGCAATAGTTCCAACTTTTGTAATGTCAAATGTTTCACGAATCTCAGCAGATCCTGTTATTTTTTCTTCAATATCAGGAGATAACATTCCCTCCATTGCGGCTTTAATTTCTTCAATAGCCTTATAAATTACAGAATACAGACGAATATCTATTTGTTCAGCCTCTGATAATTTACGAGCAGCCGGAGAAGGACGAACCTGGAATCCAATAATAATCGCATCTGAAGCAGAAGCTAAATTTACATCAGCCTCAGAGATTGCTCCAACACCCTTGTGAATTATATTAACTTGGATTTCTTCAGTACTCAAATTCATCAATGCATCTGAAAGCGCTTCAATAGAACCATCCACATCACCTTTAACAATAATATTTAATTCCTTGAAATCTCCAATCGCTAAACGTCTACCAATCTCATCTAAAGTAATATGTTTTGTTGTACGAAGTCCTTGTTCACGGTATAATTGCTCTCTTTTTTGGGCGATTGTTTTGGCTTCTTTTTCATCATCCAAAACATTAAATTTATCTCCAGCGTTAGGAGCACCACCAATACCCAAAACAGAAACAGGTTGAGCTGGACCAACTTCAACAAGGTTGTTTCCTATTTCATCCTGCATTGCCCTTACTTTTCCATAATAACGACCAACAAGAATAACATCTCCGACACGCATTGTTCCTGCTTCTACTAACATGTTAGTCACATATCCTTTTCCTTTATCAAGAGAAGATTCAATTACTGTTCCAACAGCATTTTTATTTGGATTGGCTTTCAAATCCAACATTTCAGCTTCTAAAAGAACTTTGTCCAATAAAAGATCAATATTAAGATTTTGTTTTGCAGATATTTCTTGACACTGGTATTTCCCTCCCCAATCTTCTACAAGAATATTCATTGTAGAAAGTTGTTCGCGAATACGATCTGGATTTGCTCCAGGCTTATCTATTTTATTAATTGCAAAAATCATTGGAACATTTGCCGCCTGAGCGTGTGAAATTGCTTCTTTTGTTTGAGGCATAACGTCATCATCTGCTGCTACAATAATAATTGCAACGTCTGTTACTTGAGCTCCACGAGCACGCATGGCAGTAAAAGCCTCGTGACCCGGAGTATCCAAGAAAGTCATTTTTCGATTGTCTTTCAAGGTAACAGAATAAGCACCGATGTGTTGGGTAATTCCTCCTGCTTCACCTTCGGTAACATTCGCATTTCTAATTTTATCAAGCAAAGAAGTTTTTCCGTGATCCACGTGTCCCATTACAGTAATAATTGGCGGACGATCAATTAAGTCCTCTTCACGGTCTTCAACAGTTTGAATTGCTTCTTGTACTTCAGCACTTACAAATTCAGTTTCAAAGCCAAATTCATCCGCTACAATATGAATTGTTTCTGCATCTAAACGTTGATTTATAGAAGCAAAAATCCCCAAGGACATACAAACAGAAATTACTTGAGTTGGTTGAACACTCATCATTGATGCAAGTTCAGAAACAGTTACAAACTCTGTGAGTTTTAGGATTTTATCATCCAATTCTGCCATATCCATTTCATCTTGACGGCGTTGGGCAACGGTATCTCTTTTCTGTCTTCTATTTTTAGATGCTTTTGATTTCCCTCCTTGATTTGAAAGTCTTGCTAAAGTATCCTTAATTTCTTTTTGGATGTCACGCTCTGAGACTTCTTTCTTTTCAGTTTTTAATGGGCCCGATGTTTGATTTGCACCTGCTCCTGGTGTACTTTTTGCCGGTTGAACTTCTACCTTTTTAATTCTTTTTCTTTTTCTTTTTGAATCGTCAGCAGCATCTGAAGTGGCCTTCGGTTTTTCAACTGGTAATTCAATTTTTCCAATTACAGTTGTTCCTGTAAGAACTTGTCTTTGGAAACGTATTGTTTCAATTTCAGGAGCTTTTATTACTTCTGGTGATGAAACTTCAACTGGTTTATCTTGTTCTAATGGTACAGTTACTTTTTCTTTTTTTGGATCTTCGAGTGGTTTTTTCTCCGGTCGAGAGCGCAAATTCAAAGCATCTAAATCAATTTTCCCAACGATCTGAACTTTATTTGTCTCTTTTATAGAAGAGGAATCTTCGTTTTCGGATATGTAAGATTCTTTTGGCGGTATTATTTTAGTAGTATCGTTTTGAGGCCCTTCAAATACTTTACGTTTTATTTCTTCAAGATTTATTGCATCACCTTCTTCTTCCTCTTCCTTAATTACTTTTTTCTCCTCTGGAGTGACGATATCGCTCATGGTAACAGTTTCTCTTCGCTCTCTGCGATTAGATGTTCCTTTGGCCTTCTCCATCATACTTTGGTCCGCAGCAAATTCTTTCAGCAATAGATCAAAATGCTCGGGCTCCAAACGCGTGTTCGGATTTGAGTCAATTTTAATTCCTTTTGTGACAAGGAACTCAACTATTGTTGGTAATCCAACATTTAGCTCTCCTGCTGCTTTTCCTAATCTAATCGGTTTTCCCGCCATATCTATCCTTTATTTTCGAGGATTATCTTATTCAAATTCCGAACGTAAAATACGGAATACCTCTTCAATCGTTTCTTTTTCTAAATCTGTTCTATTTGTTAAATCTTCAACGCTCATTTCCAACACAGATTTTGCTGTATCACAACCAATTGCTTTTAATTCGTCTATTATCCAATTGTCAATTTCATCAACAAATTCTTCTAAGTCAACATCTTCAACATCTACTTCACCATCTCGGTA
>JBILAB010000230.1:0-2853 GCA_044354455.1 Crocinitomicaceae bacterium
GAACCGATGGTAAAATATTCCGATGAAGGAATAGTAAATATGATCGAAAAAGAATTCAAAGACAAGAGAATTGCCATACTGGCGCCAAAAATTAAAGGTCGTAAAGGTCACTACCGCGAATTATTTGAACAAATACTCCGAAATGGCTATACAAAGGTTAGGGTTGATGGGAAAATTCAAGATATTGTAAAGGGAATGCGACTTGATCGCTATAAAATTCACGATATCGAAGTGGTTATTGACAGAATGCAATTATCAGAAATGGATTCAAAGCGAATTTATAATTCTGTCGTTACTGCCATGAAGCAAGGGGATTCAATGATAATGGTAATTGATTATGATAGTGGGAAATTTCGCAACTATAGTAGATCATTGATGTGTCCGAGCAGTGGAATAAGTTATCCGGAGCCAGAACCAAATTTATTTTCCTTTAATTCTCCTTATGGAGCGTGTGAAAATTGTAATGGACTTGGTGAAGTTTCAGAGGCTGATATTGAGAAAATTATTCCTGATTTCTCTCTTTCAATCAAGGAAGGTGCATTAAGTCCTCTTGGAGATTATAAAAAGTCTTGGGTTTTTGATAAATTGGAAACCATACTTTCTAAAAATAACTTATCTATAAAGACTCCAATAAGAGAAATTGATGATGAGCTTCTAAAAGTTATTTTATATGGAAATGAAGGGATGGAAGTCCATCAAAATGATAGCAGCTTTCGCTTTGAGGGTATTATTAATTTCATTTCCAGGCATTCTGAAGAAAGCAGTGCCCCGATTCAACGCTGGGCATTAAGTTTTATGAATAAGATTTGTTGCCCCGTTTGCAATGGAACACGTTTAAAAAAAGAAGCTCATTTTTTTAGAATCGATAATAAACATATTGGACAACTAGCCTCCTTAGATTTAAAAGAATTATCCACTTGGTTAAATGATATTGAAAAATACCTAACAAAAGACCAAAATAAAATTGCCACTGAAATAATTAAAGAAATTCGGTCGCGCTTAGGATTTATCTTGGATGTTGGACTTGACTACCTCACTTTAAATCGTTCTTCTAAAAGTTTGTCAGGTGGCGAAGCACAGCGAATTCGTTTAGCAACTCAAATTGGAACAGAATTAATGAACGTACTTTATGTTCTAGATGAACCTTCAATTGGATTGCACCAAAGAGACAATGAAAAATTAATTAAATCACTAAAAAAATTAAGAGATGCTGGAAATACTGTTTTGGTAGTTGAGCACGACAAAGAAATGATTCAGGCAGCGGACTTTATAGTGGATATTGGTCCAAAAGCAGGACTGCATGGAGGACAAATAATTATTGCAGGAACTTTAAAAATAATTTTAGAAAGTGATTCTTTGACGGCTTTATATCTAAAAGAAAAAAAAACAATTGAAATTCCTGAAAAACGGCGAAAAGGAAATGGGAGTTTCTTAAAGTTAAAAGGAGCAAGTGGCCATAATCTTAAAAATGTGAATTTAACTGTACCACTTGGCACACTTACTTGTGTGACTGGTGTTTCCGGGAGCGGAAAATCTTCACTCATAAATTACACACTCTACCCTATTTTGCTCAAACACATTTACAAAGGTGTAAAAAATCCACTTTCGTACAAAAGCATCGAAGGCCTAGAAAATTTAGATAAAGTAATTGAAATAAATCAGAGTCCAATTGGAAGAACTCCACGTTCAAATCCTGTCACATACACAAAAGTTTTTGATGAAATTCGGACACTTTATGCAAGTTTACCAGAATCTCAAATTAGAGGATATAAAGCTGGACGCTTCTCTTTCAATGTAGCAGGAGGGAAATGTGAAACATGTAATGGTGGAGGTTTAAAACTAATTGAAATGAGTTTTTTACCAGATGTCTACGTACAATGTGAGACGTGTAATGGAAAACGCTATAACCGAGAAACCTTGGAAGTTAGGTATAAAGGAAAATCAATTTCTGATGTCTTAAATTTTACGATTGAAGAAGCTGTTCCATTTTTTGAAAATCATCCTAAAATAAAACGTGTATTAGAAACTTTATTAAGTGTTGGACTTGGCTATATACAATTAGGGCAGTCATCTACAACTTTATCAGGAGGAGAAGCGCAACGGATAAAATTATCAAGTGAACTAGCTAAAAAGGGCACCGGAAAAACGATATACATTTTAGATGAACCTTCAACAGGACTTCATTTTGAAGATATTCGAATGCTTTTAGAAGTCGTTCAGCGCTTGGTAAATGAAGGGAATACAGTTTTGATAATTGAACACAATCTTGATATTATTAAAGTAGCAGACTATATTATTGATTTGGGACTTGAAGGAGGTGGAAAAGGAGGTCAAATAATAGCAGAAGGAAACCCAGAGGAAATTATTAAGAATAAGCATTCACACACTGCAAAATTTCTTTTAGAAGAAATGAAGGTAAATAAATTACCAAAAAATAAAAAAGTAAAACTTACTACTAGTTGAATTAAAAAGCAGTAATTTTGCAAATAAAAAATTAAATTAATAGCTAAATATATACTAAAATGGCAGTAGAAATTACAGATGCAAATTTTGATGAATTAGTTTTAAAATCAACGCAACCAGTAATAGTAGATTTTTGGGCGGAATGGTGTGGCCCTTGTCGCATGATCGGACCGATTATTGAAGAGATGGCGACCGAATATAGCGGAAAAGCAGTTATTGGAAAGGTTGATGTTGATTCAAATCCAGGAATATCTTCACAATTCAATGTTCGAAGCATACCGACTATTTTATTTATAAAAAATGGAGAAGTCGTTGATAAATCAGTTGGCGCAGTGCCAAAAGCAACTTTGGTGGCAAAACTCGAAGCGCTTCTTTAAGCACTAACAAAAT
>JBILAB010000231.1:0-2833 GCA_044354455.1 Crocinitomicaceae bacterium
ATTTGTTCAAAGTCAAAACCAAAAATTACGCAGTCAACTGAATTATTTGGATTGAGATCTGTTTTTTTTCTAGTATTACCAACCATATTTAAGATTAATGATTATCTTTGAAAGTGTCTAAAAGACAATTTGGCATTAATTCATTCATAATTATTTTATGCATTTTATAGTAGAAAGTGGTTCAACAAAAAGCGATTGGGTTCTAGTTGATAGTAAAAATAATCAAAGTTTTCATACAACAATCGGCTTCAATCCATATTTTCATTCTTCAGAATTAATTACAAGTGAAATAATGAAGAATTTAGATATTATGAACGTAGCTCCTGAGATAAAAAGTGTTTATTTTTATGGTGCAGGCTGCTCAAGTTCTGAAATGAATGCAATTGTTGAGGCAGGCTTAAAAAAAATATTCGTTAATGCTTTTATTTTAGTGGAGCATGATTTGTTAGCTTGCGCATATGCAACATATACCGGAAGACCAGTGATTTCGTGTATTATCGGTACAGGTTCAAATTCTTGTTTGTTTGATGGCGAAAATTTAAGCGAAGTTGTTCCCGCTCTTGGTTATATTTTAGGTGATGAAGGAAGCGGAAGCTATTTTGGAAAGCAGTTAATTTCTAGTTTTTTGTACCATCTTCTTCCAAAAGATATTGAGGCAGATTTTATTGAAACCTATCAATTGGATAAAGAATCTTTGGTGAATCGTATCTATCGCGAGCCAAACGCGAATGTATTTATCGCCTCGTTTATGCCTTTTATTGCAAAACACAAGGATTCACCATTTTTTCGTAAAATGGTTACTGATGGATTTAAAAAATTCATGGAAATTCATGTTTGTTGTTATCAAGATTACACTAGTAAAGAAGTAAATTTCGTTGGCTCAATTTCGTTAATTTTTGAGCGAGAATTAAATGCCGCTGGAAAGGAACTGGGAATTATAATTGGTCGAATTATTCCAAAACCGATTCATGCTTTAGTTCAATATCATTTAGATTATGTTTTAAAGCAACAAATAATTTAATTTCACTCAGATTCTTTATTCCTATGAATTACCTTAAGAAAATCTTATTTATAATTCTAGGTCAGAGAAGCTATTTAAAGCTCCTGCATCGCGTTTTTTATCTCTTATATGATTTAAAATTCCTTGGTTTTAATCAAAAGTTTAAGTTCCATTATGCTGTTAAGAAGATTATAAAATCTGATTTTATTATTCTTGATCTTGGAGCAAATTTGGGTTATTTCGCTAAAATTTTTTCCCGGCTTGCTAAAAATGGAAAAGTTATATGTGTTGAACCTATTCCTGATTTTTTCTCAACTTTGACCTATTTTTTAGGACATAAAAAAAATACTGAGATTTACAATTTTGCTCTAGGAAATGAAGCTGGAGATACTACAATGGTTTTACCTGAATCTAACGGATTTATAAGAACCGGATTACCTCACATTGCAAGTTCTGAAAAAGAAATCGCCAATAATAAATCTCAACTTGTGGAAATTAGGAAAGCTTCAGATTTTATTTCTCAAATTCCACATATTGATTATATAAAATGCGATATTGAAGGGTATGAAGCTATTGTTTTTGAAGAATTTAAATCCTATTTAATGAAAGTTAGACCGCTTATTCAAATTGAAATTGGACAGGAAAATATAGCTAAAATGTTGGAATTATTTACAGAACTTGATTACCTTCAATATGGCATTTCAAATTTTTCTTTTGTGTCGGAAAAAGGAGATGGAACACAACAAGAACCTGGTGATTTTTTATTTATTCCAGCTGACAAAAAAACATACTTTGAATCTCTTATAAAATGAAGATAATCCTAGTTTTACTTCTTCCCCTTGTATTCTCATGTAAAAAAGGAACTGGAAATTTTATAATTAAAGGAAAAATTACAGATGAAACTTTCTCAACTGGCTTAGATGCTGCCATCATTAAATTATACAAAGTTCCTGTGGCTTCAAGTTCACGGATCTTAGTTGATAGTTTTATCCTACAAGAAGATGGCAACTATTCTTTTACTTTTCAGCGTGAAAAAATTGAAAAATACATATTAGTAGTTGAAAAAAATCTTTATTTTAAATTGGAAAAAGAAATTCACTATTCAGATTTGACCGTAAACGAGCCATTGATTTGTAATTATGGCACAAAAGCTAAATCTTGGGTGGAATTACGTTTTGTAAATGCTGATGTTCAGCCAAGTGATCACTTTAGATATATAAAACAAGCTGGACTTGTAGGCTGTGAAGAATGCTGTTCAAATACAGAAGAAAATATCTACGCAAACCCCTATTTTTCTCGATTTTGTATTAATAACGCGAATGAATTGTACTCCATTCTTTATTGGAATATTGGAACTTTTCAGCAAGGATATAAGGAAGTACTGACGGTTCCTTTTGATACAACTCTTCTGTTGATCAATTATTGAGCTCGGTTTGTGCTTTATGATTTCTTTCTAATATAACTACCTTTGCATTTAGTAAAAAACAATGAAAGAAAAAGAAGCGACAAGAATCAATAAATACTTAAGTGAAATTGGCTATTGTTCTCGTCGAGCAGCAGATAAATTAATTGAAGAAAAGCGCGTTTTTGTAAATGGTTTAATTCCCGAAATGGGCACCAAAGTTTCTGATTCTGATGAGATTGTTGTTGATGGTGTAAGAATTCAAAAAACGGATATAAAACCTATTTATATTGCATTTAACAAACCAATAGGTATCGTTTGCACAACTGATACAGGAGTTGAAAAAGATAATATTATCGACTACATTAATTTTCCTTCGCGCATATTTCCAATTGGACGCTTGGATAAAAACAGTCACGGCCTTATTTTTC
>JBILAB010000232.1:0-2832 GCA_044354455.1 Crocinitomicaceae bacterium
CCTTTTGCAGTTTTTTTATCTCCTCTTCCCATAATTAAGTATATTTTTATTCAATTTAATTTCAGTTGCAAAGTTATAAATCTTTTTTTAATAATTGCTTATTAAATTCGTTTTCAAGTGCCTGTCCACTCCTAAGAATTTTTTTGCACCATTCAATTTTTAGGTCAGTTTGTTCCTCTTGCGATAATTTCCATTCTATGTCGCTATCAACCAATCTTTTTCGAAGTGTATTTAATAAAATTGCAACAGAAACAGAAATATTAAAGCTTTCTGTAAATCCAAACATTGGGATTTTAACCTGGTAATCGGCAACTTGAAGGACAGATTCAGATAATCCTTCCTGTTCTGTACCAAAAAAAATCGCTAAGGGCTGTTCTAAAGGAAGATTATTGATTGTAAAAGCTTCGGTATGAGGAGTAGTTGCAACAATTTTATATCCTTGATTTTTTAATAGATTCATACAATCCTCTGACGGATTCTCACTTCCATAGTTATGAACATCAATCCATCTTCCTGCACCAAGTGCTATATCGCGGTTAATTGCAAATTCATTGTTTTTTTCAATGACATGTAATTCTTGAATTCCAAAACAGTCACAGGTTCTGAGAACTGCAGAAGCATTGTGTTCTTGAAAAATATTTTCGATGCCTAAAGTAATATGTTTTGTCCTTTCGGAAGCAACGCGATCAAATAGTTCAATTTTATGTTCAGAAATAATGTCGTAAAATCCATCAAGAACTTTTTTTTGATTCATCCTACAGTTTTTTAGACATTAAATAGTGTTGAATTTCGCCGAAAAGTTTGTAGGAAGGTTCATGTAATTGATAGGAAAGCTTTTCGTAGAAAGGAATAGCTGATTCTCTGGCGTGTAAAATTATTTCATTCACTTTATCATTACGACAATATTTTTCCATTTCTATCATAAGCATTTTTCCGTATCCTGATCCTTGTTCATTCTTTTCCACCGCCATAAATCGAATCTGTCTTTTTTTTTCTTCACATTGATCTAAGCGTCCAACTGCTATTAAATTTAGGTCACTATACAACGCAAAATGTTGTTCACTTGCATCTCCCTCATTTCTTTCGCTTCCAATTGGCTGATTCCAAGGTTCCCGAAGAACACGATACCTAAGATCATAATATTCGATCCATTCTTTATCTGTTTTCGGACTTCTTATTTCTATTCCCATTTAAAAGCGATTGATGTTACACGTTTAGTTTCTTTATCAGCAATTTGCTCTGAGCGAACTAATTTTTTAGCATTTTCATCTTCAAAAACTTCTTTCAAATTTTTAATTTTTGCACAGGGAATGTGTAAGTTATGCATTGCATTTAAAAGATTAGCTGAAGTAAAACACTTCACTTTTTCTTGAATTATTTCCGCTAATTCTTTTCTATTTTCTAAACGATTTTGATTCGTGGAAAAGTCTTTTTCGTCTGGTAAGTTTCCGCAACTTAAAAAGCTACAAAATTTCTCAAAGTGACTTTCTGAACCAATTGCAAAGGTGATTAAATGTCCTTCTGATGTTGTAAAAATTTCACCATATGGCGCAATATTTGGATGGCAACTTCCTAAACGCTTTGGAATTTTATTTTCCATTAAGTAGTTTGATGCTTGATTCATTAAACTAGAAATTGCAGCATCGTAGAGAGAAACAGAAACAGTGCATCCAACTTGTGTTTTTTCTCGCTCTAAAAGTGCAATGAGTAAACCTTCTTTAAGATGGTGAGCCGCCAAAACATCTATGAAAGCAACTGGCATTTTAACTGGGCCACTTTCCTCTGTTCCATTCATGGACATAAAACCGGTTTCTGCCTGCAAGATCAAGTCGTATGCAACACGATCACTGTCATTCCCAAAACCAGATATTTTTCCGATAATTAAACGAGAATTATTTTTACGAAGGATTGCTTCTGTGATATTTAATTTTCTTTCATCACCTTTTTTAAAATTCATAATGACTATATCAGATGAATTGGTCATTTCTATCAATCTTGCATGATCTGCATTATCGCTAATGTCTAGGTTTATATATTCTTTTTTATAATTAACAGCAGAAAAATAGGCTGAAATAGGACTATCTTTTTCTTCACTTGGTAATTTCCATGTTCTCGTAACATCTCCCAATCTTTTATTTTCAATTTTTGTCACTTCAGCTCCTAATTCAGCAAAAAATGTTGCTGCTGAAGGTCCGGCTAAAACTGTAGAAAGATCAATTATTTTAAGATTGCTAAAAAGTGACGACTTCATTTTTTTATTTTTGGAGAATTGCTAGCAATAACTTCAATAGTTACAGTTGCTAATCCCTCACGCACAAAATTAAGTTTTTTTGCTGCATTTAATGTTACATCAATTGCTCTTCGGTTACTTTGAGGCATCCGATCATTAATTCTTAATAAGATAATGGAGTCGTTTTTTAAATTGGTGACTTTTACGATTGTGCCAAATGGCAAGGATTTATGAGCCGCAGTTAGACTATCATTACTGAAAGTTTCTCCGCAAGCAGTTCTTCGGCCATTAAAGGAATTTGCATAATAACTTGCATAGCCTTTTTCTAATTCATTTATAATAAATCCACATGCTAATCCTGAAATTATGAGCAAATAGAAATACCAAAAGTTGTTTTTTATCATGCTCTAAGATACGAAGAACTGAGCATACAAAAAAATCATCTCATTTCAGCGTTACAACTTTCATCAAATTCATTAAATTTGTGGCACACAAAATTGTAATATTTAGAAGAAGATGGTTTTTGATTTAGAAATGATTAAAAAGGTATACGAAAAGTATCCAGAACGTATTGAAGCAGCTAGAAAAGTAATAGGAAGGCC
>JBILAB010000061.1:0-10143 GCA_044354455.1 Crocinitomicaceae bacterium
TCAAAACATTCCATGTGAAGGGGTAATTCGGATAAGCGAAAATCTGATTTTACTTGTTTTAGAATTCTATCTTGGCTTGATTCTGGAGTTTTTAAAAATTCTTTTTTCTGCTTTTCAAGTTTGTAATATGCAATATTTCGTTGTGATAATTCAATCAATTTTTTTTTCTCGCCACGTATTGGAATTGTAAGTTGAAAATCTTGGAAGTAGTTTTTTAGTTCTTGATCAACAAGAACCTCTTTAGAAGTACTTGAAAATTTCGACCGTAATTCTGGAAGGGCATAATTTACTAAAGTTTCACTTGTCTCATTTAATTTTTTTATAATTTGATTTGTGTAGGCATGAATAATTGCACCTTCTCGAACTACTAAATAATTAACAAAAAAGCAAGATTCCTCTTCGATACAAGTAAATACATCAAGATCGGAAATTTTAGGTGAAACAATTGTGGATTTAGATTTGTATTTTTCAATTTTTCCAAGCAATAGCTTCATTTCCTGAGCATCCTCAAATAAATAATTATTGGAGAGCATTTGCATGCGAAACTTAAGTGTTTGAATTAAGGCTGCTGTCTTTCCTTTTAAGAGTAAATGAATCTCCTCTATCATTTTATCATAAGCTTCTTTTTCTTGTTTTCCTTCACACGGACCTAAACAGCGCTTCAAGTGATATTCTAAACAAACACTAAATTTTTTTGCTTTAATTTTTTGTTGGCTTAAATCCAATGAGCAAGTGCGTAAGGGGTACATTTCTCGGATTAAGTGCAAAAGAGCGTTCATTACCTGCACATTTGGATAAGGGCCATAATAAATTGATCCGTCATCTAATTTTTGGCGAGTTGAGAAAATTCGAGGAAAAACTTCTTTTTTTACAACAATCCAAGGAAATGTTTTGTCATCCTTTAGTTGAATATTATATTTCGGCTGATATGTTTTTATAAGGTTATTTTCTAATAAAAGCGCATCTAGTTCTGTTTCTACGACGATATATTTTATTTCAAAAATTTGCCGAACAAGGATTCTTGTTTTATTATTATCAAGCGTTTTATTAAAATAAGAACTGACTCTTTTCTTGATGTTTTTGGCTTTGCCTACATAAATAATTTTCCCGGTATTATCGAAAAATTGGTATACACCTGGACTTTCTGGTAAAGTCACCAATTTTAATTTTAGTATTTCTGTACTCACGGGTATAAATTTAAGTACAAAGTTTACAAGATGTGTATGCAGAGTTTTATATTTGTAAGATGTTAGACGAAATCATACGAAATGCCCTTCAAGAAGATATTGGATCTGGAGATTTCTCAACGCTTTCTTGCGTTCCAAAAGAAGCTAAAGGTTCAGCACAATTAATTGTAAAAGAAAATGGCGTATTAGCAGGAATAGAGGTTGCCAAACGAATTTATGAAATCTATGATCCGAGTCTTTTATTTGAAGTTTTAAAATTAGATGGAGACTCAGTAAAAAAAGGGGATATTGCATTTCGTGTTGCAGGTTCATCTCAATCCATCCTAACGACAGAAAGATTGGTTTTAAATTGCCTCCAAAGAATGAGTGGAATTGCAACTTTAACTGCAAAAATCAAAACAGAAATTGAAGGATCTTGTTCCATAATTTTGGATACTCGAAAAACCACTCCCGGCATTCGATTTTTAGAAAAATGGGCGGTGAAGATTGGTGGAGGTCAAAATCACCGTTTTGGCTTGTATGATATGATTATGCTTAAGGACAATCACATAGATTATGCAGGAGGAATAACAGCGGCAATTGAAAGAACAAAAGGATTTCTGATTTCTGCCAAGAAAGACTTGAAAATCGAAATTGAAGTAAGAAACACAAAAGAGTTAGAGGAGGTCCTTCGATTTGGTGGTGTTGATAGGATTATGTTGGATAATTTCTCTCCTGAAAACCTAAAAGAAGCACTAAAAATTATTCCTTCTACATATGAAACCGAAGCATCTGGGGGAATTACATTGGAAAATATTCGTGCTTATGCAGACACAAATGTTAATTATATTTCAGTTGGTGCATTAACTCATTCTGTAAAAAGTCTCGATTTGAGCTTAAAAGCAACTTTTTAATTTTAGCTATTGGTTGATATTGTAGCTGATAATCAAATTCTTATAGGCGCATGTTTCCATTTTAACAGTTTGGAATCCGTCTTCAGCTTTCATTTCACAGAGAAAAGTATTCCCCTCTTTTGATTTGATGCGCAGATCGTTCTTGAAATCAATACCAGTTTTTGTATTGAGTTTAAAAAGCGCTTCTTTTATTGTCCATGCAACTGTCAAGTCAAAAATTGATGTTGTATCGAAAATAGCAAATTCTTCAGGGTGTAAATACCGACTCCAAACTTTCAGAATTCGAGGGCTTAATTCTTCAATATCTATTCCAATAGGTGAAGTATCGTGTGCAAAAGCAACAAAATTTTTAGAGTGACTAATAGAAATAAATATTTTTTTATCTTTTACATTGGGCTTTCCTATTGTGTCATAGCGAATGGCTTTTTTACCAATTTGTAAATTCCTTAAAAGCCGAACATTTTGAAATTCCTTCTTCCGTTTGGGGTTACTTATTTGTTGATATTTTTCTAATTCCTCTGCAAGAATTTCAGATTCTAAATCAATCTTAGTAATTGCTATGCATGAAAAATGAAAATCAGACTTATTAATCTTAAAAATCAAACTTTTTAAATAGTTCACATCTTTTGGTTTAAAATATATATTTGATTATTAGACAAAGGTGCTAAAAAGGCTTTAAAATATTTTGTTAATACTTTATTAATATAATTCTTTTTTTTATATTTACAAACTCAAAATTTGCACTTTAAATAACATTTAAGAACTTCATTATGGTAATTAAATTAAAACTACTTCTCCTAATCATTCTAATTCCAATGACTTGCGTTTTTTCTCAGTCTGGTTTAGGAACAATAAAAGGTACAGTAAAAGATGAGGTTTCAAAGCAACCACTTCCTTACAGCAAAGTTCTTTTGATCCAAAATGGAGCAACAAAAGGAGCAGCAAATACAGATTTTGATGGCAATTTCCAAATTAATGGTGTTTCTCCAGGTTCTTATGATGTTGAAGTAAGAAATGCAGATGGATATCAGACTTCAGTAATATCTGGTGTTTCAGTATCGCCCGATAAAATTACCTTTTTAGATAAGCTAACTTTAGATAAGCCTAAAGACATAAAAGAATTGGGCGAAGTTAATATTATAGCTTACCGAGTTCCTCTAATTGATAAGGATGGCGGCTCTACTGGCGGAACAGTTACAAGAGAAGACATTGCGCGCTTGCCAACTCGTTCAGCAGCAGGAGTAGCACAAACGGTAGGTGGTGTCAATTCAAATGAGGGTTCCGGAGCAATATCTGTTCGTGGTTCTCGTGAGGATGGTACATATTTCTATATTGATGGAATTAAAGTGCGTGGTTCTTCAAATATTCCTAAGTCTGCACTTGAAGAAGTTTCTGTAATTACTGGTGGTGTTCCTGCAAATTATGGAGATGTTACGGGTGGTATTATATCTATAACAACACGTGGACCCTCTTCTGTTTATTTTGGAAGTGTTGAAGCTGTTTCATCTGGAATATATATAAAAGGTGCTGATAAAGATGGTTATGATGGCAAAGTCTTTGGCTTAGACAAATTTGGATATAATTTATTTGAAGGAATGTTGTCTGGACCTTTATGGATGGAAAAAGATTCAACTGGTAAAAAAACAAAACCGAGATTGGGTTTCTTAATTTCAGCTAATTATACGGATCAACTAGATAGTAGACCAATTAAAGATGGTGGTTTAAGAATAAAAAAGGATGCGAGAGATGCCTTAATTGCAAATCCATTACGACCAACTTCAACAGGAAGTGGTACTTATCACAATGCTTTGTTCTTAAGAAATTCTGATTTTGAACGAGTTGATTGGAGAATGAATGCTCGCTCAACAAGTTTATCAGGCCAAGCTAAAATAGACGTAAATGCAGGTGCAAATATCAATCTTAAATTTGGTGGTTCTTTTAGTTATAATTCTGGACCTGGTTATTCTTATACAGGATCATTGCTTAATTTTCAAAATTTTGGTTTTTCTAAATCATTAGACTACCGTGTTTTCGGTCAGTTAGGTCAACGTTTTAATAATGAAACTGCAGGAAGTAGCTCAAAAATAAAATCTGCCCTTTATAATATCATGGTAGATTATTCTCACTCATCATCAGAATCTTACGATGCTAATCACAAATACAACCTTTTTAATTATGGGCATATTGGTAAATTCGAAACAAATAGAAAGCCTTCTTATGAATTTGATCAAGTAACACAAACATATAAGCATAATGGTTTTAAAGAAATTGAAGTTGTATTTACTCCTTCAGAGACAAATTCAGCTCTTGCTGCTATAACAACACAATACTATGATATTTATTCTGGCAATCCTATAGGTCATTACGAAAATCTTTTTCAAATTCAGCAAGGAAATGCTTTGAGAAATGGTGATGCTCCTGCTAGTGTTTATGGTATTTGGAGTAATATTGGAACGCCAAACAATGGCTTCGGAAAAAGTGAACAAAATCAATTTCGTATTACTGGTGCAGGAGCAATTGTAATTGGAGATCATAGTATTTCACTTGGATTTGAATTTGAGCAACGCGTTGACCGTGGCTGGGGAAGTGGTGATAATGGCCCTCTAGGAATTTGGCAAATTGCTCGTCAAAGAGCTAATTTTCACATAGAAGAATTAGATTTAAATTCAGGAGTAATTTCTGATTCTGGTTCTTTTAAAGCAATAACCTATGAGCGTTTAAATACTGGTTGGGCACATATACACGGTGAATATGGAGGAGAAGGCGGAAAAGTAGATGCCAATGGTGTCAAAATACTTGATAATCAATCTTTTTTCGACTATAATTTAAGGGTGAAATTAGGTTTAAATCCTGGAGGTAATGATTATTTGGATATAGATAATTATGACCCCAATATTTTTTCTTTTGATATGTTTTCACCTGATGAATTGCTAAATAGCGGTAATTCTTTTGTTTCCTATTATGGTTATGACCATACTGGAAAGAAAGTTACAGGAACAACAGATATAAATAATTATTTTAATAAATACGATAAAAATGGTAATTATGAAAGATTTGTAGGCTCTTTTCAGCCAACTTATATTGCAGGTTATATCATGGATAAATTTGCTTTTAAAGACATCGTATTCAATGTTGGTGCTCGGGTAGATGTTTTTGATGCAAATCAACCGATTTTAAAAGACCCTTACCTATTTTATAATGCTCTTACAGTAAAAGAAGTTAAAGCATTAACAGATCCCCAATATGATTGGGTAAATATACCAGAAGGCATGGGCGATGATTATATAGTTTATGTTAATGATGTTACTAATCCTACTTCAATAAATGGATTTAGAACAGGAACTAACTGGTACAATGCTCTTGGTACCCAAGTTGAAGACCCTAAGGTAATTCGAGGTGCAACAGGAATAGCCCCTTGGTTAACTCCAGACGCATTAAAACAAACAACACCTAATCAAACAGCGTTTGAAGATTACAAGGCTCAAGTAAACTTTATGCCAAGAATTGCATTCTCTTTCCCAATTTCGGATGAAGCATCCTTCTTTGCACATTATGATGTTTTAACTAAAAGACCAACATCTGGCTACCGATTTGATCCTTATGAATACCAGTTTATTCAATCGCGCTCAGATATTATTAACAATTCTAATTTAAAACCAGAAAGAACAGTTGATTATGAATTGGGCTTTCAACAAGTTCTTTCTCGCACATCTTCTTTGAAGATTTCAGCATTTTATAGGGAACAAAGAAATAATGTTCAGCTAGTAAATGTTTTTGAAGCATATCCAGCAACATATAAAACATATGGAAATCGGGATTTTGGAACCGTAAAAGGTATGACCTTATCATACGATTTACGTCAAACAGGAAATATTCGTATGACTGCAAATTATACGCTGCAGTTTGCTGAAGGGACAGGCTCTGATGCAACTTCTGCTAATGCTTTAATTCAAGCGGGTCTTCCTAACTTAAGAAATATATTCCCATACTCTTATGACCAACGTCATGCTTTTGCAATAACATTTGACTACCGTTATGGTGAGGGTGAGGATTACAATGGTCCAATGATTGGTGAAATAAAATTATTTGAAAATATGGGATTAAACTTATTTACGAATATTAACTCAGGTTCTCCATATTCTAATCAAACATTTATAACTGATGCAGCTATTGGAAATTTAAATGCAGGTTTGAATGGAACGTTGAATGGATCTAGACTACCATGGGCTTATCGTTTAGATTTACAAGTAGATAAAACAATAAATATAGCTTTTGCTAAAAAAGATGATAAAAAGAAAACTGCAGCTTTGAACATATACATTCGTGTGACAAATCTATTTAATCAGTTTAATGTTCTGGGTGTTTACAGATCAACTGGAAACTGGAATGATGATGGTTATTTAGCTGCAGCAAATAGTCAAACGTCCATTCAGAATCAAATTGATGAACAGTCTTTCAGAGATTATTACAACATGAAAATTTCAAATCCATTTAATGTTAGTTCTCCAAGAACTATTAAATTAGGAATTAAAATGGACTTTTAATTAAGAAAAAAATAGAATTATGAAAAAGCAATTAATTGCCACACTTATCGGTTTTACAATTTCCGCTTCCAATGCCTTTGCATATTACGGCCCCAAGGATAAAGATTCTAAACCAATTGGTAAACCAAAAGGAGCAAATTGTAGTCCTGCTACAGCAAAGCTTTATATGCAATTTAATGATGTAAAAGCATTAATTGAGCAAGGTGGTAGCATGTTCCAAAATCGTGCTGCAGGCATTGCACAGTATGAAGTACCAATTGGAGGAAATGTCCATGCAATTTTTGCAGGTGCTTTGTGGATGGGTGGTACAGATGTAAATGGACAATTAAAGTTAGCTGCTTTACGTTATCGTCAAGGAAATGATTTTTGGCCAGGTCCATTATCAGCTACTCCTGGTTCAGGTAATTATAACCCTTTAAATCCTGTAGGGGATGATGCTATCAGAGATTTTGGTGAAGCAAATATCTCTACTGAAGAATGCCTAGCTTACGATAAGTTTTATACTATTAGAAAATCTGAGGTTATTCGGTTTAATATCTATTGGGAATGTAGCCAAGGTATTGTAACAGAAGGTTGCGATAATATAATTCAACCTACGAATGATGAATTAAAACGAATTTATGATTGGCCAGCTCATGGAGATGTTTCTCTTGGACAAGATTATTTTTTAGCACCTTACTATGACAGAGATGCTAATGGAAATTATGATGCAGATCAAGGTGATCATCCCTGGTATGATGATATCTTAGGAAGAAATGATATAGAGTGTGGACTTGATAGAAGAGTTTCTCTTTTTGGTGATGAAACACATTGGTGGGTTTTTAATGATAAAGGAAATATCCATACTGAAACTGGAGGAGACCCAATTGGAATGGAAATTCGTGCTCAAGCATTCTCATTTGCTACCAACGATGAAATAAATAGAATGACTTTTTATAATTATGAGTTAATTAACCGAGGAACTCAAACCTTGTATAATACTTTCTTTTCTCAATACTTAGATGCGGATATCGGAAATTATGCTGATGATTATACTGGATGTGATGTATCAAGAGGATTAGGATATATGTACAATGGCGACTTAAATGACCAAAGTGATGGTGGTAAATTAGGCTACGGATTAAACCCACCTGCAATTGGTTGCGACTTTTTTGAAGGGCCTTACCAAGATGCTGATGGCGTTGACAATCCAGGTCCTTATTATGATGCTGCAACTGCTACAGAAGTAGTTCCATCAGTAATTGAAGCCTTAACAAATAATGGAATTGTATACAAAGGAATTGGTATTGGTTATTCAGATGGAATAATTGATAATGAACGATTTGGAATGCGCCGTTTTACTTATTTTACATCGACTTCTGCTTATCCATATAATGATCCTGGACCTGCTGCAGAATTTTATAATTTCATGAGAGGTAAGTGGGCTAACGGTTCTGACATGCTTTATGGTGGTTTAGGCTATGCAGGTTCTAGTGGTGCTAGTACTACATTATCTGATTATATGTTCCCAGGTGATTCTGACCCTTTAAGTTGGTCTACTGCTGGTACGGATATGACAGGTCTTTTTCCAAATGGTTGGGATGAAACCGTTAATAATAATCCTGTTGGTGATAGAAGATTTGTTCAATCTGCTGGCCCCTTTATTTTAAAACCAGGAGCAATAAATAATATTACCGTTGGAATTGTTTATGGTAGAAGTTTAGATGGTGATCTATTTGCATCTGTTGATGCAATGAAAAGAGCAGATACCAAGGCTCAGGCTTTGTTTGATGCTTGTTTTAAAATTTTATCTCCGCCAGATGCTCCTAAACTAACAATTCAAGAATTAAACAATGAATTAATTCTACTTATAGAGAATCCTTCTTCTTCTAATAATTATCAAGAGAAATATAAAGTTTTAGATGAAATTAACATCACAGATCCTACTGTAGATCGTTTTTATCGTTTTCAAGGGTATCAAATTTTTCAATTAAAAAAAGAAGATGTTTCCGTTGCAGATATTTCTGATCCTACAAAAGCAAGATTAGTTGCTCAATGTGATATCAAGGACAATATTTCTCGCTTAATTAATTTTCAATTTGATGAGTCTTTAGGTTTTAGTGTGCCTGTTGAAAAAGTTGACGGTGATAATGTTGGTATAAAGCATAGTTTTAAAATTACTGAAGATGCCTTTGCACAAGGACAACGTACTTTAATTAATCATAAAACTTATTATTATATTGCAGTAGCATATGCTTATAATCAATTTAAAAAATACGATCCAAATGATGCTTTGTTTTTAGATGGTCAAAAAATGCCATATATTTCTTCTCGTCTTAATTATGATGGAACTGCCATTTCACCAACAGCTGGTGTGCCGCACAATCCAATGCCTGAAGCAGGAGGAACAAATCAATTAATTTCGTATGGTTCATCTCCACAAATAACACGCATGGATGGTTATGGAAATGGCAATCGCAGTATAGAATTCACAAGCAGTACCTTGAACACAATTTTAAGTGAGGGCTACATGGAAAATCCAACTTACGATTATGGCAAAGGCCCTATTAACATAAAAGTAGTAGATCCTTTGAATTTGGAGCCTGGTTATTTTGAATGCAAGTTTAATAAGTACACTGCACCATCTTCAGGAAATGGAGCAGATACTGCAAGTTGGACAATTTACCGTTATGCTAATAAAGGCGATGCAAACCCTGCTGATTCTATGCCATCTGAGTCAGCAATTTCCAAAGACAATGAACAAATTATTCCTGGTTGGGGTATTTCCGTTCAGATATACCAAGAGAAATATTACTTTCCAGCGGGCTCAAATAGCAATCAGTACAAGACAACAGATATGATAGATGCCTCTCTTTCATTTTCAGATTCTTCGAAGCGATGGTTAACGGGAGTTTCTGACAATGATGCATTTTACCCAACTAATTGGATACGATCTGGAGATTTCGCGGATATAACACCAAATCCACCTTCTCCAAATGGAGATCCTACTCTAGATTATTTGGATCCTCCAAATTACTTGGATGAATTGGCTGCAGATCCAGCACAAAAGTATGAGTCGGTTTTAGGCGGCACAATCGCCCCTCATCGTTTGGTAGGTTATCAGGCCTCTTATATGCCCTTAGCATATATTGGAGCGTATAGTCCAACGTTCAAAACAAATGCTTCCATTAGTTTTCTACCAAGTGTGAACATTGTCTTCACAAATGATAAGTCAAAATGGACAAGATGTCCAGTGATAGAACTATGTAGAAATACAACTTTAAGTGTGGGAGCTACCAAAGCTGGATACATGCGCAAAAGTCCAAGTGTTAATAAAGACGGAGAAGTAGATGGAAGTGGAACAGGAATGGGTTGGTTTCCGGGTTATGCAGTGGACTTAGAATCTGGCGCTCGTTTGTACATGGCTTTTGGAGAGAACTCATTTTTAGGAGGAGAAAACGGAGCAGACATGCTTTGGAATCCAACGGATCGTTTGGTAAGTAATTCGGGTGCTCCTTTAATGGGTGGAGTACATCCAAT
>JBILAB010000233.1:0-2814 GCA_044354455.1 Crocinitomicaceae bacterium
AATTTCCCGATAAAGCAAGTTTAAAAAAGGGTTTCTCCGTTAAACCTAAAGTTTTTAAATCCTTAAATGAAAACGAAACAGCACTTTTCATTGTTGCTAAAATTGAAAATGAATTAAACGAAAAAGAGGAGTTACATTTCAATCGTGCACTTCAAGCAGATAAAAATTTTGAAGTACAGTTTATAGCCTTTACCAAAACGATAATACCTGTTGACATTTCTTTGATATTTGAATACAAAGAACAACTTAAACGGACTGCTTCTTTGGCGCCAATTTTCAATTTCCGTCGCGTTATTTCTTATGCAGCGGCTGCAAGTGTAGTTTTATTTGCAGGTTATTTGTTTTTCAAATCAAGTCCAAGAGGAACTGAGGATAAAAAAACAGCTCATAAAAAAGCATTTAAAAAAGATAAAAAAACACCATCTATTGCGCCAACTAAACTAAAGAAAGTTATCAATTTGCAGAAGAATTAATTTTGTTAAAACCGTCTTTAAACATTGTTTTAGATTCAAATAAAAACGTGCAAAAAAAAGTCATCCCATCTTCAACTGAATTAATGGCTAAGGAAATTGTAACTATAAACAATGTAAAAAATGAAAACGAAAATGTTGCTTTAGTTTCACCAATTGAAGTGAATCCAATTCAAGAAATGATTGAAAATCTAGAGCAAGAAGAAATCTTGACAGTAAAATCTTTTTTTATTCAAAAAGTTAATAAAGTATTATATGGAATGAAAGATCCAAATGAAGACGAAAAATATGCTTCTGTTTCTCAAAGAGTTTCGTCCGCAACCGGAATTTCTTTTGATTTAAAAAGAAGAAAAAACAAGGAATTCCATTTAAAAATTGGAAAATTTTCAATCGACAGAAAAAAAAGTAAATAATCGCTGTAACATTTAAAAGACGAGTTCGTCCTACAGCAAAATAGAGAAAAAATGAAAACAATTTTACTTACAATCGCAACAATGAGCTGTATTAGTTTAACTGCTCAAGTTACAGAGCCAATCAAAGCTCAAGAAGGATCCGTTACAATTGATACTTTAAGACAAACTATAACAGTTGACAATGGTGGTGATACAACTCGAATTAAATTAAGAAAGAAAACCATCATTATTATTGAAGATGATGATGATGAAGACGATGAAAAAGGAGATAGAAATGGAGAAGGTCATTGGGCTGGATTTGGAATCAACACAAACGGATTTCTAAATGCCGATGGTAAAATAGCTACAGGTGATGCTGCTGGATTTTTAGAACTTGACCACGCAAGAAGTATCGGATTTAACTTCAATTTAGTAGAAAAACGTTTTCCAATTTTTAGAGAATATGTTGGATTAACAACAGGTTTAGGAATTCAATGGAATCGTTTTGCATTAAAAAACAATGTTGACGTGATGGTAAGTGCTGATTCAACTTATGGTGTAGAAAATACAACAGTTGATTACAAGAAAAATGTTTTGCGCTCAACTTATTTGCAAATTCCTTTGTTGCTTGAAATCACTACAAATAAAGACAATGATAAAGCTTGGCACATTTCTGCAGGTGTTGTAGGAGGAATCAGAATTGGTTCTAGTTTAAAAACGAAATGGGAGGATGCTGGAAAAACGAACAAAGACAGAGTTAAATCCAACTATAATTTAAATCCTTTTGAAGCTCACGCAACTGCAATTGTTGGGTATGGAGATATCAGCCTTTATGTAAATTATGGTTTAACTCAAGTGTTTGAAAAAGATAAAGGTCCGAATTACTCACCAGTTTCAGCAGGGATTCTAGTGAATTTTTAGGGATATACGTTTGATTAGTAGTTGAGAACCATTCATGGAAAGGAAATTATCCGTGCATGGTTTCTTTTTTGCTGTATTTTTCCATCAAACTTGCTTCAAATTCTAAGAAAGCTTTCCAGCGTTCATCAACATTAATTCCATCGCCGTATTTTTTTGCAAAATGTAGAAATGTAGTATAATGTCGGGCTTCACTCTCCATTAGAGAACGGTAAAATATTTTTAAATCCTCATCTTCTAATTGTTCTGAAAGAATCTTAAATCGTTCACAACTTCTCGCCTCAATCATAGCAGCAAAAAGCATTTGATTAACAAAAAGTCCTTTTTTAGAACTATTTGTCTTATTTCGGCGAAGGAAAACTGATAAATCATTCACATAGGGATCTTTTCTTTCTAAGCCCAATTTGAAACCACGCTCAATTAGCTTTTCGTGAACCATGTTAAAGTGCTGCATTTCTTCTTGACAAATAGCTGTCATCGCTTGAACTAAATCTGAATATTGAGGATATTGAACAATAATTGAAATCGCAGAACTTGCCGCTTTTTGCTCACAGAAAGCATGATCTACAAGTATTTCCTCCAAATTTTTTGAGACAACACTAACCCATCTTGGGTCTGTGGCCATTTTCAAACCTAACATATTCTTAATTTTTATCCTTCAATAATAAGGATATAATTATTTTTTTTTCCCTTTCCTAAAAGAATATATTTTCCATTTATTAAGTTTTCTGTAGAAATTACAAACTGTTCATCTACTTTTTCTTTGTTTACTGAAATCGCATTGGCGATTAATTCTCTTCTAGCTTCACTATTAGAAGCCAAGAAATTTGTTTTTCCTGCCATAGCTTCAACAATACTCATTCCTTTTCCGAATTCTGCCTGAGATATTCTTGCTTGAGGAACACCTTCAAAAACACTAAAGAAATCTTCCTCTGAAAGTGCTTTCAAATCATCTGCAGTAGATTTTCCAAATAGGATATTACTTGCGCTAATAGCCGTTTTTAATGCTTCATTATTATGAACACGAACTGTTA
>JBILAB010000234.1:0-2808 GCA_044354455.1 Crocinitomicaceae bacterium
GATAAATCTGGAGTGTATTGACGGCGCTCACGAACAGGATTTGTCTTTGTAAAAAGATGCCCTCGAGTGCGATAACCATTAATCAGTTGTATAACTTTGAATTCTTTTTGAAAATTTTCAGGAATTTCGCCACCGTCTTCATAATTAGCTTGTGCAAATTCAAATCCCTCAAAAAATTTAACCCAGCCACTATCAATACTATTTGGATCTTTTTGATATTGTTTATACAAGTGATCGATTGCATTCAAATCAGCATTCCCCACATACGAAACTTTATCCATGTTGATTGATGTTCTTTAGGAAAGCAAAGTTATTAATTTCATTAGGAAATAAAACTATTTAGAAAAGTAATTCTATTTTTTTAATTGGGTTTGATCAAATTTATCACAAGCGCAAAAATCACAGAAGAAAAAAATGTGATAAGCGCTACTTTTTTTAATTCAGGATCTAAATCCTTTGGTTCGGAGGTTTGGAAAACTCGTTTTAAGTGAAAAATCAGTGATATTGAAGGGATTAAAGCTACGAACAATAAAATGTTATAGGTTAGGGCGCTAATTACTAAGACAGAAACAAACCAAAAACTCAGTCCTAGGATAATTAAAAACCCATGATAGTATTTTGCTTTTTCAAAACCCATTGATACGACAAGTGTATTTTTCTTTGATTGCTTGTCATTTTCGTGGTCCCTTAAATTATTTAAATTCAGAACAGCTGTACTCCAAAGTCCAACTGTTATTGCAGGTAATAATACCAACCACTGAAATCCCTCTCCATAGAGTGAAAAAACTCCTAAAGTACTCACCAAACCAAAAAATAGAAAAACCATTAAATCTCCAAATCCGTGATAGCCATATGCCCTTTTCCCAATAGTGTAAGTTATTGCTGCAAGAACACAAGATAAAGCCAAGGCAGTATAAAAATAGATAAGTTCCTCACTTAGATTTTTAGCACTTAAATAAATTAAACTTCCAGAAAAAATGAGTGATAGAATTGTAAAAATTAGTATTCCAACTTTCATTTCTTTTTTGGAAATAAGTCCTGCCTGAACTGTTCTTTTTGGTCCAATCCGATTGATGTTATCACTTCCTTTTTGACTGTCTCCGAGGTCATTGGAAAAATTTGATAGTATTTGAAAACTGATGGTTGTCAAAATGGCAAATAAAAAAATAAGAGTATCCCATTTATCAAGTAAGGCAGCCATTCCTGAACCAATAATAATTCCTGATACAGATAAAGGCAGAGTTCTTAGTCTCATTGCATCAATCCAGAATTTGATTTTTGACATTTTTTAGATATAATTTTAATCTTTCTTTTTGGCTCTCTTATAAACGGGAACTGTAGAGCAAGGTTCTCCATACATCAATGAATCAACATGCGGTTGTAAATGATTTAACAAAGTAACGAGTGCAAATTCAGGATTTGAAATATCGCTACAACCTTTTACAATAACTTTTGCATTTTTAAATTTAGCGGCATCAATTTTCCCAATATTTTCTGCTATAAGATGTTTTTCTAGATCAATTTTAGAACCCACACAGATACATGCAGCATGCGGATGTAGCGCAGCTGAAACAAGCATATAAGCCCAAGTTGGAATAATAGCATCTGCAGAACAATAAATATAAACTGACTTTCCTTGATAGCTTTCCCAATCTGCATTTTTAATCCAAAAACGAAAATCTTTTTCCTTGAGCACAAGTCCTTGCCATAAATGAGCGGCTAAATCGAGGCCAAGTAAAATACTTCTTGGCTTAAAATCCGCAAGGTCTAATTGAATCAAGCCACTGTCTTTGATTTTATTCTTAATCTCATCCATGTTGCAAATTTAAGTTTTTTAATGGTCTAACTTTGATTCTAAATTAAAAAACTCAGTCACTATGTCAGTCTTTTTAGGAAGGCACATTCTTTGCCATTAAGACTTAAAATTATGAATAAACATCCTCAATTTGATAATCATTTGCGCAATGCATATCCACCAGCTTTGTTGGTTGTTGTATTCATGTTGATGGTTTATTGGGCAGATTTTTTATTTATCACAGATTTTCATAAATATGGTGTTCTTCCAAGAAGTATTGAGGGATTAAAAGGTGTGATTTTTATGCCATGGATACATGCTCATGATGACTATAAACATCTTTTAAATAATTCTATTCCAACTTTTCTTTTGATAACGCTATTGTTTTACTCGTATAAAAAAATTGCGCTTAAAGTCTTTTTCTTTAGTTGGATTTATACAGGTGTATTTCTTTGGATTTTCGCTAAAAATAATGGCGCTTATCACATTGGAATGAGTGGAGTAATATATAGTTTAGCTACTTTTTTATTTACTTCAGGTGTCTTAAGAAAATACCTTCCACTTCAAGCTTTATCTTTATTTATCGTATTTATTTATGGAAGTTTAATTTGGGGAATTTTCCCTACTAACTCCCGTATTTCTTGGGAAGGTCATTTAATGGGTTTTGTTGTTGGAATAATTTTGGCTTTCTATTACCGAAAAGAAGGTCCTCAACGTCCAAAATACGACTATGAAATTGAAAAAGAACTTGGAATTGAACCTCCAGATTTAGAGGGAATATATTTGGAGCAACAGCGTATCGCAAACGAGCAAGAACAAGCATTAGATAAAGATTCAGGCGAAGAACAAAGGATAAAAATCTTCTACGATTATAAAAAAAACCTTGATAAATAATTTGCTAAAAACTTTTGGGGCTGAACTCAAAACAAATGAGTAACTTCGCGTCAAATCCTTCTGTTAAATATGAGTGATGCTATTAAACATGAATGTGGAATTGCCTTATTAAGGCTAAA
>JBILAB010000235.1:0-2796 GCA_044354455.1 Crocinitomicaceae bacterium
TACATCCATTGCTTTACTATAACTTAATAAAAACTGAATTGAAGCAACAGTTGGTTGCAAAATTGGTTTGTTATTTTCTAAAATTTCGAGTAAGTATTTTTTTGACATAGGCAAATAAGTTTTTTATTTAAAACGACAATAAAAATAGTTTAGTATAAACTTTGTAATATATTTGATTTCAGTATCATAAAAAGAAGCTTTCTAAAAGTAAAAAAGATTATTTTAAACTTGGGTACAATTTTTTAACTTTGCACAAACAAAATATAAATGAGCAGTTCTATTAAACCGGGAGTGGCTTGGGGAGATGAAGTACAAGCAATTTTTGACTATGCAAAACTCAAGCATTTTGCGATTCCTGCAGTAAATGTTTCAAATACGAGTACTACAAATGCAGTAATCGAAACTGCCGCTAAATTAAAATCCCCAGTTATTGTTCAATTTTCAAATGGTGGCTCACTCTTTTATGCTGGAAAAGGACTTTCAAATGAAAATGAAAAAGCAGCTATTTTAGGAGGTATTTCGGGAGCGAAACATGTACATTTAATGGCAGAAGCTTATGGTGCAACTGTTATTCTTCATACAGACCATTGCGCAAAAAAATTATTGCCGTGGATAGATGGATTACTAGATGCAGGTGAAGAACATTTTAGATTAACAGGAAAACCCTTGTTTAGCTCACACATGATTGATCTTTCAGAAGAACCGATATATGAAAATTTGGATATTTGTAAGAAATATCTTTCTCGCATGAGTAAAATTGGAATGACCTTAGAAATAGAATTAGGAATTACTGGTGGAGAAGAAGATGGAGTAGATAATACAGATATCGATAGCTCTAAATTATATACCCAACCTGAAGAAGTTGCTTACGCTTATGAAGAACTTATGAAAATATCACCACGCTTTACAATTGCTGCAGCATTTGGAAATGTTCATGGTGTATACAAGCCAGGAAATGTTAAATTAACACCGATCATTTTAAAGAATTCCCAAGAATATGTACAGAAGAAATTTAACACTGGAGAAAATCCTATAAATTTTGTATTTCATGGAGGATCCGGGTCTACAAAAGAAGAAATTCGTGAAGCGATTGGTTACGGCGTTATAAAAATGAATATCGATACTGATTTACAATTTGCTTTCTCTGAAGGAATTAGAGATTATATAACAAAATACATGGCTTATTTACAGGAGCAAATTGGAAATCCTGAGGGTGAAGATTTACCAAATAAAAAATACTATGATCCAAGGAAATATATAAGATTAGGACAAGAAACTTTTATGATTCGCTTGGAACAAGCATTTGGTGACCTAAACAATATAAATACATTATCCTAAAAATAAAAAATGAGTTGGTTTAAACGAAATAAAGAAGGGATTACAACCTCAACAAGCGAGAAAAAAGAAATTCCCGAAGGATTGTGGGCACGATGTTCAAATTGTAAGACACTTTTTTCTTCAGATGATTTGGCAAAAAATAGCTATGTCTGTGATCGCTGTTCTCACCATGAGAGAATTGGTTCAGAAGAATATTTTAAACTCATTTTTGATGATGGTAAATACAAAGAATTAAATCCAAATATCGTTTCTGGAGATCCTCTTGGTTTTGAAGATACAAAAAAATATACTGATCGTGTTAAAGCTACTCAAAAATCAAGCGGATTAAAAGATGCGATCCGAACTGCAAAAGGGAAGATTGATGGGATGGATTTTATCATTGCAGCCATGGACTTCTCGTTTATAGGAGGTTCGATGGGTTCAGTAATGGGAGAAAAAATTGCAAAAGCCATCGACGAAGCAATTAAACTCAAAGCACCTTTCATGATTATTTCAAAATCTGGTGGGGCAAGAATGATGGAAGCAGGTTATTCTCTTATGCAAATGGCAAAAGTTTCTGGGAAATTAGGGCAACTTTCGGATGCTAAACTTCCTTATATCTCCTATTTAACTGATCCAACAACTGGAGGTGTTACTGCATCTTTTGCAATGCTTGGTGACATAAATATCTCAGAACCTGGTGCACTCATTGCTTTTGCTGGACCGCGTGTTGTAAAAGAAACAATTGGAAGAGATTTACCAGATGATTTTCAAACTTCAGAATTTTTACTAGAGCATGGCTTTCTAGACTACATTGTAGATAGAACAGAAATTCGCGAAAAATTAAGTCTTTCTATAAAAATGTTCATGAACTAATCATGGCTATTCGGGTCGTGAAACTGAATGAGGACAGTTCATGGATGTGGGAAAGTGATTCTTTATCAATACTTGTTGATCCTTGGTTTACAGCTTCACAAATAGATCTTGCACCTTGGTTTTCTGAACAGTTTCACTTGAAGCCACAGCCATTAATTTCTGAGATAAAAAAACCTCATTATATTTTTATTTCACATCCATTTACTGATCATTGTAATAAGGAAACATTGCTTCAATTTGATCCAACTATTCCAATTATAGCAGAATCCAATACCTTGACTAAAATAAAAAAATGGAATTACTTCAAAAATTTAATCAATATTAACGATTTTGAGAAGGTAAAAATTGAGCGCATAAATAAAAAATCACTCTTCGATCTGGTTCATAATGCTTTCTTGATTTCTTTTGAAAATAAGAAAATAGTGTATGCGCCTCATGGTTTTAAATCCCTAAATAAACATATTACTGCTGATGTGTTAATTACTTCTTGCTCTACTTACCATCTTCCTTGGTATTTAGGTGGAACTATTAATCTTGGTATAAATAAAGCCCTTTCAATGGCAGAATTACTTTCAACTTCAATTATCCTATCAACGCATGATG
>JBILAB010000236.1:0-2751 GCA_044354455.1 Crocinitomicaceae bacterium
GCCATATTGAAAGAAATTCACTTTTGCTCTTTATGATTCCTGCAGATAGCGATGACATTAAGAAAGAGTTTAACATTCTTTTGAATGAGTTAAAACAATTTAATCCAGAATTAGTACATAAAGAACGTTTACTGGCGATAACAAAATCTGATATGCTCGATGAGGAATTAACAGCAGCATTAAAAAAAGACCTTCCAAAAATCCCCTATATCTTTATTTCTTCTGTTGCTCAAAAAGGAATAACAGAATTAAAAGATATGATTTGGAAACATTTGAACAATGATGAATTGGCTTGAAACCTTAGACCGTGATTTCGTTCTTTTTGTGAATGGCTTTCATTCTCAAACAATGGATGAAGTAATGTGGTTTTTTTCCCAGACCCTTTCGCTTTTTCCACTCTATTTATTGGTGATTTATTTTCTTTTTAAAGAGTATTCTCTAAAGGGTTTCTTTGGACTAATAATTTTCTTGGTGCTCACAATTTTTTTAACAGACTTTTTATCTGTTCATTTATTTAAAGAAGTTTTTCAGCGCCTAAGACCTTCTCATAATCCTTTAATTCAAGATCATTTACATTATTATAAACAAGCTGATGGAACCTTTTATAGAGGTGGTGAATACGGATTTATTTCGTCACACAGCGCAAATTATTTTGGTATGCTTTCCTTTCTCTTTCCACTTTTTTATAAGAGAAAAAATTGGCTTTTACTTCTTTTATTTACTATTGGTCTAGTAGTTGTTTTTAGTAGAATTTATTTAGGCGTACACTATTTAAGTGATGTTGCGGCAGGAGCATCTTTTGGAATTCTTATTGGAAGTTTAGTTTATTATTTTATGTTCCGTAAAATCTTTTTTTTAAGAAAGAAGAAATAATATGAAAAAGTTAACTGCATCATTATTTCTACTGCTATTTTTAGTAGGAGGAAGCTATGCTCAAAAATTGATTTCAAATCAAAGTCATGCCTGGGTTTTGTATACCGGAAACCATAAAATAAGAGAGAAATTTGGAATTCATACAGAGTATCAATGGCGTAGGGCAGATTTATTTAATGATTGGCAACAATCACTTGCTAGGGTTGGTTTAGAATATTATTATAATCCAAATATATCCTTCACTGCTGGATATGCTTCCATTATTTCATATCAATACGGAGAACAGCCTATCAGTCATCAAACACATGAAAATCGTATTTGGGAACAGGTCAATTTAAAGGCTAAATATGGTCGTTTTGATATGCAGCATCGCTACCGTATGGAGCAGCGATTGATTGATAATTGGATTAATTCTTCAGGAGAATTTATTAAAGGGAAAGATGATTATCGAAATCGTATGAGGTATCGAATGATGGTAAATCTCCCTTTGAGTCGAAAAGAAATGGCGAATAACACCCTTTTCTTGAATGTAAATGATGAGGTATTCTTAGGTTTTGGAAAAGGAATTTCAAAAAATATTTTGGATCAAAATAGATTTATCACAGCTTTGGGTTGGAGGTTTAATCCTAATTTTAATATTCAAGTAGGTTATTTAAATCAAATGGTTTTTAAAACTGATGGAATTAAAGTGGAGCGCAATCATACACTTTGGCTGTCAACAAGCTATAATATTGATTTTAGAAAGAAAAAGTGAACTAATTTTTTCTAGTTATAAATCAAATAAAATACTCCCATTTTTTAAACTTCTTTCTCCTTCAATCCACGGCATTTTAATGCTATTTTTTTCTATAAAAATTGTTTTATTAGAATAAATAACAGGGATTTCCCGACTGTTTATTTCTAATAATTTGCCACTTGCTGTTTTAGTTACTTTTATTTTATCAGAACCAAATTGAGTACTTATGTTTTTTTTGTTGATGGAAATATAGTTAATTTTTCCTGGATAGCATTTTAGATAAGACGCCAACATAAATTCTACTTTATGCTTTTCATTTACTTTAGAATCGTAAAAACAAACTATTTGCGCCCCTTTTTTTAGGGTAAAAACTAAATCATTGTTGTTAAAGATGCAGACGTGTTTACTGTTTAAATTATCCCATCTTGTATAAATAAGGTTTGATAGTGCTAGAAAAAAAAGAAATCCAAAGGCAAACCAAGTCTTTTTAGTGATTTGTATTTTTAATAAGAAGTAAATACAGACGCTTAAAATTAGCACCATCGAAAAAGGAACGGTAAAACCGTAAGCAACAGAGCCAGGAAGTTTCTCCACCCATTGAATAAAGCCAAACATCAACCAAATAGAAATAAATAGTAGTAAGCCGTTTAATTGTCCAATAAAGGGAATAAAATTTAGTAAAAATAGAAAGACACCTAAGCCAAGTATTATTCCAGAAAAAAGCATGAGCCCAAGATTGCTGAGTATGAAATAATTTGGAAATTGATGGAAGTAATATAGAGTTAGCGGTGTTGTCATGGCTTGTGCTGCTAAACCAATTGCAGTTCCTTGCCAAAAATAACGTAGAATTTTATTTTTTGTAGGAAACCAACTTTCAATTTTCTTGTAAAAAAGAAATATTCCTAGCATTGCTAAATACGACAATTGAAAGCCCACATCAAACAAATAAAGTGGTTGAAATAAAAGAATCACAAAAGCTGTAAAAAATAAGGTGTTGATTGGATTGTATGTCCTGCCACTCAGTTGTGAAAGAGCTAATACTGAAAACATAAACACCGCTCGTATAACGCTTGGCGAAAACCCAGTGATTAAAGCATAAATCCAAAGGAGTAGAACAATTAAAATCACTGCTATTTTCTTTG
>JBILAB010000237.1:0-2750 GCA_044354455.1 Crocinitomicaceae bacterium
CGGTGATTAGCACAGCGAAGTGAAATTTCATTGAAATATTTTTGAATTCCCTCAACATATAATTCTTTAATTTCTGCAGTCTGCAATTTTATTTTTTCACCTGTTTCCATATCCACTAATTGATAAGGTCTATTTTCAAGTTCAAAATCTACTTCAATTTTTTTATTGACCACATGAAATAAAAGCACTTCGTGTTTGTTATGCTTTAAGTGTTGTAAGGCACGGAATAACTCATCAATAGATTCAGGATCATCTAACAAATCAGAAAAAACAACAACTAAACTTCTTCTGTGAGTTAATTCAGCAATATCGTGAAGAATGGAAATTGTATTTGTTGCTTTTTTCTTTTTTTCATCATAATTTCTCAAACGTGCTTCCAATTCGCTAAACAAATAGCGATGATGTGCCGCAGAAGATTTTCCTTGAGTGTGCAATTCAAGTTCAGCATTGAACAAACTCAAGCCTACTGCATCACGTTGACGTTTTAACAATTCTATAATACTTGCTGCAGCATAAATTGAGAATTCAAGTTTTGAAATAGTTTCATTGGAAAAATGCATGGAACTGGATGAATCAATTACAATTTGACACCTTAAATTCGTTTCTTCCTCATATTTCTTAGTAAACATTTTTTCAGTTCTTGCAAACAACTTCCAATCAATATGTCGAGTAGATTCTCCTGTATTATACAAGCGATGTTCTGCAAATTCTACTGAAAACCCATGAAATGGACTTTTATGCAAACCAGTAATAAATCCTTCAACTACCTGTTTAGCAAGTAATTCAATGTTCCCAAAATGAGCTAAACGCAAACGATCTATTGTAGGATTCATATAGTTTTTAATTAATCACTAAGTTAAGAATAAGTTACTTAAATTACATTTAATTCTTTTCCAACCTTTATAAAAGCAGCAATTGCTTTATCTAAATCTGAAATAGAATGCGCTGCGGATATTTGTGTCCGAATACGAGCCTGCCCTTTGGCAACAACTGGAAAGAAAAAACCTACTGCATAAACACCTTCCTTAAGCAGTAGCTCGGCAAATTTTTGAGAAAGTGCAGCATCGTACAACATAATAGGCACAATTGGTGAGTCGCCTGGCTTAATATCAAAACCTGCACTCCTTATTTTTTCTTTAAAATAAAGTGTATTTTGCTCTAATTTATCACGTAAAACAGTTGTTGAAGATAGAATTTCAAAAACTTTTATGGAAGCACCCACAATAGATGGAGCCAAAGAATTAGAAAATAAATACGGCCTAGAACGTTGGCGTAACATTTCTATAATTTCTTTTTTACCTGTCGTATAACCTCCCATCGCTCCACCCAGTGCTTTGCCCAAAGTACCAGTAATAATATCCACGCGATCCATTACTCCACAATGTTCTGGAACACCACGGCCTGTTTTACCTATAAATCCAGCAGAATGACATTCATCTGTCATTACCAAAGCATCGTATTTATCTGCTAAATCACAAATTTTATCCATTTTAGCAATGTCACCATCCATAGAAAAAACGCCATCTGTAACAATTATACGAAACCGTTGAGCTTGCGCTAGCTTAAGCTGCTCTTCTAAATCCTGCATATCTGAATGTTGATATCGATAGCGCTGTGCTTTACATAATCTAATTCCATCAATAATTGATGCATGATTTAATGCATCTGAAATAATTGCATCTTCCTCTGAAAACAACGGCTCGAATAAACCGCCATTTGCATCAAAAGCTGCAGCATACAAAATAGTATCTTCAGTTCCATAAAACGCTGCTATTTTTTGCTCTAGTTGTTTATGAATATCCTGAGTGCCACATATGAAACGTACAGAAGACATGCCGAAACCATGAGTATCTAATGCATCTTTTGCAGCCTGAATAACTTCGGGATGAGAAGATAAACCCAAATAATTATTTGCACACATCACCACTACATTATCTCCAGTATTTACTTTTACACTTGGACCTTGAGGACTTGTAATAATTCGCTCGCGCTTCAATAATCCACTCTCTTCAATTATTTTTAATTCACTAGCTAATGCATCTTTTAACTTTCCGTACATAAATTATTTTTTTGAGCGTTCTTGAATCCGTTTGTTGATGAGTTGATAGAGTAATTTGGCATCTTTTTCTGAAATTTTTCTGCCAAAGCGAATCATTTTACTAAAATAATCAAAATGAAATCGTTCACCACCTGAAATCCAAGGAGAAGCTTCCCAAATAGCGTGCATTGAACGTGGTTCAGGAATTGAAAAAGAAAAATTAGAAATGTTTTCAAAATAATAAGGAACTGATTTTCCATATTTCAAAAGTGATCTTTTGTAAGATAAAGCCAAATTATCAATCTTTATTAATTCTTTGCCATAAAGCAACCACAGAAAAGATCTAGAAACTTTTATCGCATAATAGACCCAAAAAACTAAAAATATGTAAATGATTATTTCTTCTTGATTGGATAATAGAAGATAAAAAAGCGACCAAAAAACTGTGCAACCAATTGTAATCCACATTGCCAACCACGCACCCATTAAAGCAGTAATTAGATAATTTTTTTCAGGCGAAATTACGATTGTAGTTTTTCCTTTACTATCTATAAAACTTATACGATTGCCAATCCAATTCATATCACAAAATTAAGACAAAAAGTGCAGGTTAAATAAGATAAAAAGTGCTTTTTAACAAAAAAAAAGGAATAAGTGAAATAGTAAATTAATATTTTAAATATTGAACTTTCTATTAATTTACAACCTTTAA
>JBILAB010000238.1:0-2739 GCA_044354455.1 Crocinitomicaceae bacterium
CCAAAATTAAATTTATTAGGGACGCGAGAACCACAAATATATGGGAATGTTTCCTTTGAAGATTATTTTGAAACGCTGAAAGATGAATTTAAAATGGATTTAAGTTATTTTCAATCAGATAATGAGCAAGATCTCATTTCAGCACTTAAGACAAGTTCAGCTGATGGAATTATTATCAATGCAGGATCATACACACATTCAAGTATTGCACTTCGCGATTGTATCTCAGCGATTTCAATTCCTGTTGTTGAAGTTCATATTTCGAATATTTCAGCAAGGGAATCTTTCAGACACGAATCTTTTTTGAGTCCAGTTTGTGTGGGCTGTATTTTTGGATTTGGATTAAAAAGCTATGCGCTAGCCCTACAATTTTTTAATCAAAAATAAGAACCCTCTTTTATTTTATTCTTGCTTCTTTGCCTATTTTAAAGTAGTTTTGGAGCTTAGATTAGTATGAAAGACCTCGAATTATTCTTCAAAAGCATTGATCCCGTTTTAGCAGCTTTAATTGCCACAACCTTCACTTGGCTAGTTACCGCAGCAGGTGCTTCATTGGTTTTTTTCTTTAAAACGATGCACCGAGGTGTTCTTGATGGAATGCTTGGTTTTACAGGAGGAGTAATGGTAGCGGCTAGCTTTTGGTCACTTCTTATGCCATCCATCGAAATGTCTGAAAAATACTTTCCAAATATGGCCTGGATGCCTGCAGCTGTAGGATTTTTAACAGGTGCACTTTTTCTTTTTTTCTTAGATAAGTGGCTTCCCCATTTGCACATTAACTTTTCCGAAAATGAATCTGAGGGAGTAAAAACACAATTACACCGCACTACCCTACTTGTATTGGCAATTACCTTACACAATATTCCAGAAGGATTAGCAGTTGGTGTGTTATTTGGCGCTGCAGCACACGGAATGGAAGGTGCAACAATTGCCGGAGCTGTTGCTTTAGCAATAGGAATTGGAATTCAGAATTTCCCCGAAGGATTTGCAGTTGCTATGCCTTTAAGAAGAGCTGGAGCATCACGCTTTAAAAGTTTTTGGTACGGTCAACTTTCAGCAATCGTAGAACCCATAGCTGGCGTTATTGGAGCCGTTGCTGTTGTTTACATGGAACCACTCTTACCTTTCGCACTAGCATTTGCAGCTGGAGCGATGATTTTTGTAGTTGTAGAGGAAGTAATTCCAGAAACACAGCGCGATAAATACACAGATGTTGCCGTTCTTGGCTTTATTGGTGGCTTTGTGGTTATGATGATTCTAGATGTTGCATTGGGCTAATATATAATTCAATCTTTTTTTTTAAATAAACATGTTTTTTCACTACCTTAAGTAGAAAAACAAGTTTATGCTACCCATTATTTACCTTAATCGCCAAACAATTGGTTTAAAAACCTACTATTATGAAAGCTTTCCATTCAACCGGAACATTTACACTCTTTTTTCTTCCCTTAAAAACAGCACTTGGGATTCATTTGAAAAAGCATGGGTAATAGATGAAGCTGCTTTTCCATTGGAAAATTTATTAGCCCATTTTAAAGACAAGGCAGAATTTATCTTTCAAGAAAAAAGCTTAGGAAGTGTGGAATACAAGAAGTCACTACTGAGGCCCATTCATTTCTTGGAACCACTCGATGACTTTAAAAAAACAAGCCATACAGAACTTTATCCGTCATTTAAATTCTAAACGTTACAGTTCAAATACGATAAAATTTTATTCGGATTCTATGAGCACATTTTTGCGGTATTTTTCGATGAAAGATATTACAGCTATCTCGAATGATGACCTTATCGATTTCAATAACAATTATATTTTAAAGAATAATTTTTCATCATCCTTTCAAAATCAGGTGGTAAATGCGGTGAAGCGCTATTTCTCAGCCATTCAGCATAAAAAAATTGATGTGGAATTAATTCATCGCCTAAGGAGAGAAAAGGTATTGCCAAATGTGCTAAGCAAGGAGGAAGTAAAAGCAATTTTGAATGCACATATTAATATAAAACTCAAAATGATGCTTAGTTTAATTTATAGCTGCGAACTACGTTGTGGGGAATTATTAGCACTTCAACCTGTCCACATTGATTCCAAAAGAAACATTATTTTACTCAAGTGTGCGAAAGGAAAAAAAGATAGGATTGTTCCATTAAGTCAAAAAAATGTTGCGGGAGTACTACAAAATATATAAGCCTAAGATATATTTGTTTGAAGGTAGCATTCTTGGAGAACCTTATTCTGAAAAAAGTTTACAAAGCGAGTTAAAACAAGCAATCAAAAAAGTTGGTATAGCGAAACCAGTTACTTTGCATTGGCTGCGGCACAGTTATGCTACGCATTTATTGGAAAGTGGCATCCTTAGATGTGCTTTTTTTGTTTTGTTTAACCCTCACAAAACTCTTCCATAAACTACCCTCCCTTGTGATTTAACTTTTTACTTTATATTTGTTAAAAAAAACCTTTTGAAAAAACTACTGCTTTTTTTACTCCCTTTACCAATATTTGGCTTTGGGCAAATTGTAATCATACCTGATTCTAGCTTTAAAGCATATTTAGTTGGAAATAAAGCAATAAATACCAATAGAGATAAGGAAATTCAAATTAGTGAAGCAAGTTCCTTTAATGATACTATTGATTGTAGAGATATGAGTATTTCTAATTTAAAAGGTATAGAAGCCTTTACTACTTTAACTTATTTGGATTGCAAAGGTAATCAACTCACTAGCTTAGATGTAAGTAAAAATACT
>JBILAB010000239.1:0-2737 GCA_044354455.1 Crocinitomicaceae bacterium
TTTAATACACGAGGCATTTCATCGGAGGCACTGTATTTTCTTAAACCTGGGCGAGATGCTCTTTGCAATTTAGTTATTGCAGGCACTCGGGTTGATTGGTTGTATTTTAGTGCAACTTTAATCGTACCTTGTTTATTATCTTCTTCAAATTTATAGTTAAGAATATATCCTTGATCAAATAAAATCTGAGTCATTGCTCTTTTAATATTTGAACCAGGTATCTCTACCATCTTCAAACCAGCTGCGCTTGCATTTCTGATTCGGGTTAAAAAATCTGCTATTGGATCTGTGTTCATTTTATTACTGTTTCAATATTACCAACTACCTTTTTTCACTCCTGGGATTTTTCCAGCAAGTGCCATCTCTCTAAACGTTACTCTCGAAATTCCAAATTGTCTCATGTATCCACGAGGTCGACCAGTAAGTCCACATCTATTATGTTTTCTTACTTTCGAAGAATTTGCAGGAAGTTTCTGTAAACTCATCATTGCATCCCATTTAGCTGTCTGAATTTCTTCAGAGTTATCTGTGGATTTAAGTATTTTAGTAAGTGCTTCTCTTTTCTTAGCAAAGCGTTCTACTAATCTTTCTCTTTTGCGCTCTCGCGCTTTCATTGATTCTTTAGCCATTTTTTATCTATTTTTTTATAAATGGAAAACCGAATGCATCTAATAGTGCTTTTGCTTCTTCATCACTTTCAGCAGAAGTTACAAAGCTTATATCCATTCCTAATATTCGATTTACTTTATCTATATCAATTTCAGGAAAGATAATGTGCTCTTTAACTCCTAAATTGAAGTTGCCTCTACCATCAAAACCTTTTGGGTTGATTCCTCTGAAGTCACGTGTTCTTGGAAGAGCAACAGCAAGTAATCGATCTAGAAAATCATACATTCTATCTCCTCTTAAAGTTACTTTTGTCCCAATCGGCATTCCTTTTCTTAATTTGAAATTTGAAATATCTTTTTTGGATAAAGTAGTAATTGCTTTTTGACCAGCAATACGAGATAAATCTGCTGCTGCATTTTCAATAATTTTCTTATCAGCAACTGCATCACCAATACCTTGGCTCAGAACAATTTTCTGTAACCTCGGAACTTGCATCACAGATTTATATCCAAATTGATCTCTCAAGGCCTGAATAATTTCTCCCTTGTATCTTTCTTTTAATCTTGGCTTGTAACTCATGATTTAATCACCTCCCCTGATTTTTTTGCATAACGTACTAATTTACCTTTATCATTTTCTTTTCTTCCGGTGCGAGTAGGAACACCATTTACTAAAACCATAAGGTTTGATAAATGAATTGTACCTTCTTTATCTTCAATTCCACCTTGTGGATTTGCTGCACTTGGCTTCGTATGGCGCTTGATCATATTTGCCCCAGAAACAATTGCTCTCATTTTGTTACGGTCAATAGAAAGTATTTTTCCTTCTTGACCTTTTGATTCGCCGCTCATTATTCGAACAGTATCACCAATTTTAACATGTAACTTCTTCTGCATCTCTATTTAATTATAACACCTCAGGTGCTAATGAAACAATTTTCATGTAGTTATTCTCTCTTAATTCTCTGGCTACAGGTCCAAAAATACGCGTTCCTCTCATTTCACCAGTCTGATTAAGGATAACACATGCGTTATCATCAAAACGGATATAAGAACCATCTGATCTACGAACTTCTTTTCTAGTGCGGACAACAACAGCTTTTGCTACTGTACCTTTCTTTACTCCACCATTCGGCATAGCACTTTTTACTGTAACCACAATCTTGTCACCAACTGAAGCATATCGTCTTCTTGTTCCGCCTAATACGCGAATACACAACACCTCTTTGGCACCTGAATTGTCTGCGACTGATAGTCTGGATTCTGTTTGTATCATTTCTCCGTTTATTTAGCTCTTTCGACAATTTCTACTAATCTCCAATTCTTAGTTTTACTCAATGGACGTGTTTCCATAATTTTAACAGTGTCACCAATGTTGCAATCATTTTTCTCATCATGAGCAATAAACTTGGTAGTTTTCTTTACGAATTTCCCATATTTCGGGTGTTTTACTTTTCGCTCAACAGAAACAACAATAGATTTTTCCATTTTGTCACTCATTACGACCCCAACTTTTTCTTTTCTTAAATTACGTGTTTCCATTTAGGCTTATTTTTTCAAGCATTAAGCTTGATTCGAACGTTTTGTTAATTCTGTATTTAGTCTAGCTATAACTTTACGCATACTTGTTATTCTCAATGGATTCTCAATTGGAGCCATTTTATGCGTTAATTTTAAGTTTACGTACTGATTTTGAAAATCACTTAAGCGACTTTTTAAATCTTCGTTTGTTAGCTTTAAAATCTCTACTTGTTTCATTTTTCTTTTTTAAACTGGTATAACATAATCGTTGCGAACAACGAATTTGCATTTAACTGGTAATTTTTGTGCTGCTAATCGCAATGCTTCCTTAGCAACTTCGTAAGAAACACCGTCAGCTTCAAACATGATACGTCCAGGTTTGATAACAGCAACCCAATGACTTGGAGCTCCTTTACCTTTTCCCATTCGTACTTCTGCCGGCTTAGATGTAACTGGTTTATCTGGAAAAATACGAATCCATACTTTTCCTTCACGTTTCATGTGTCTTGTAACTGCGATACGTGATGCTTCAATTTGTCGTGAAGTAATCCATCCAGGCTCCAAACACTTAAGAGCGAATGAACCAAAAGAAATTGTTGAACCTCTGT
>JBILAB010000240.1:0-2736 GCA_044354455.1 Crocinitomicaceae bacterium
GGTCTTTTGGTTTGAAAACACTAATATAATAAGCATAAATCAAATAAATTGTTAGAAGTCCAATTGTAATTAAAAGAGGCGTCCAAGTCATGCCGAGAACAGAAACAAGAGGATTACTTTCTTTGCTTAGGTCAGGTGTGAGTTGGTTTGTGCAATAAGCATCATAACTTCTACTGAAAAGTATCCATACTGTCGTGATTATAAATTTTGATTTTTTAGTCATTTTTTGACCTTTTTATTAAATAATTAATTCTATGTTCTGTCGTAAAAATGACCTCTAGCTTATATGGCTGCTTTCTCCAATAAAACAATTAAACCAAGTTAAGCTCAATTAATGATTTTGCTGTAGCTTTTATTGCTTCTTTAGATGGAATTGGCGTAATCTTTAAATCTTTTTTCATTTTTTCATTGTTTACATCATAAAGTAAACCCAACTCATCTTTTACCATACGTATCGTTTTATCAAACAAAGAAGCAATCTTTACAAGCCAATTAGGCAATTCCCTTGGCTTCAATTTGTTCTTGTATTCAGGGCAAGCCTCCAGTACTGCAAGAGCAACCTCTTTCATCCATAAGGATTCATTCACAATGGCATATCGTTGTCCAATGGAAATTTCGTTTTCTAAAGCATTGAAATGAGCCTTAGCGACATCCCTTACATCGATAATTGGAAAACCCATTTTTGGCGTGCCTGGAAATTCTCCTTTCATCATCTTTACGATAACATCTGCACTCGTACCAATTTCTTTATTCAAAATAGGTCCTAATACAAATCCGGGATTCATTACTGTGATTTTTAAGGTAGGATTTTCTTTTGCATAGAGCCACATATCTTGTTCAGCAAGTGACTTACTTTTTGCGTAGGCACTAACTAAATTGCCACTAGTGAGGTTTGTAAAATCACGTTCATCAAAATTTATTTTTCCTTTCTCATGACCATAAATAATGGCAGCGATCGAAGAAGTTTGGACAACACGAGAAATATTATTGGCCAATGCCGCATCCATAACGTGCTTTACGCCATTCCGAGCTGGCATTATTACATCGTCTTCTTGTTTTGGAATTCCCAATGGAAAAGGTGAAGCGACGTGTAATATTGCATCGCATCCTTTCATGGCTTCTTGCCAATTATCTGGGCTATTTAAATCGCAATGAACAACTTTTAAAAAATTGAGAGACTCCTCACCGAGCACTTTGGCAATAGTTCTTTTTACTTCATCTTCCTTTTGTTGATTTCGAGTTGTTCCGGTAATCTGATATCCTCTTTTTATACCTTCGATGGTAATGTGTGTTCCGATAAACCCAGATATGCCGCTGACAAAAATTTTTTTCATTTAAATTATTGTTTTTATTAGTTGGTTAAAATTAAACATTCAAAAATAGTAGAGATAAATTATCTAATTTAAGAATGCATCTGAAGCCACAAAGTTAGAAATTTCTCAACTATACTTAATAAGGAAAACTACTTTTTGATTCACCACAAAAATATTTTGGAATCTGCTACTTATTGGCTGAATTTCATCTTTCCGTTTTATGGCTTTTCTCAGAAATTCTATTTCAGTAAACTAGATTGTTGACTTGTATTTGTTATAGATTAGTTGACAAACTTTATCCATTGCATTAAAAATTGTGATGTCAAAATTGGTAGAATTTGTGATTTTAGTCAAAGTAATAATCGCATCAAATAATAATTCGTTTTCATTGCGGCTAATTCGTTCAATGAAATTTACTTTATTGCTTCCTTTTTCAGATTCTGAAACGAGTGTTTCTTCCGTATTGAAATCTATCGCAAACAAGATTGTCTTTTTCATGTCTAAGAATTTAATTTGTAAAGTTTAATGCAGATGGCAGCGACCACTTGAATTGGTTGTCTTATTTCTACATCTTGCTCCTTTTTTTGTTGTTCCAGAGCATTGTGTTGCAGTACTTGACGACTTATGGGTTGTGCGATTTTCACAGCAATTGGTTCCAACTATCCTGTTATGCACTCTACATGAACAACTATTAGACTTGCTTCGATTGCATTGTAGGCAAAGTAGCTGAATATTTGAAACATCACTACTTCCACCACAAGAAAATGGAGTAATGTGATCATATTCTAAACTTAGAGAACTTCCGCAGCATTGACAACTGCCACCATCCCTTGTATAAACTATTTTTTTCGTTGTTGTCGAAATATACCGACTCTGAGAAAAACAACAAATACTAAATAATAGTAGGGTTAATAATAAAAATAATTTTCTCAATGTGTTACTTTATTTAAAGATTGGTTTTAATCTAAAGTTGAATTTACCCTGAATACTTTTCCTCAAAAAGTTTTCGGGTTCTTAAGTTCGTGCAAAAAGTCATTTTAACCTTTCACACCGAACATACTATTAGCAAATATAGTTAATTTTATGCAAAACCTTGCATTAGCATTTGAATCTAGTAAGCACAGAACAGCCAATTTTTTGAAGGGGTTCTTACTTGCTGGATTTCTATTCAGTTGGTTCAATATGAATTAAAACATGTCCTAATTGCGGAATGTCATTTAGTAAAGTGTCTTTGAGATTATGTGCTATTTCGTGACCGTATTTTACAGTAATGTCAGCTTGAACAATAGCGTGTAGTTCAACGTGATATTTCATTCCTGCCTTTCTGACAAAACATTTTTCAGTTGCTACAACACCGGCACAGCTTAGAGAAACTTTTCGTATGTCAGCAACAAGGTCGTCATATAGATGCTCGTCCATTATT
>JBILAB010000241.1:0-2728 GCA_044354455.1 Crocinitomicaceae bacterium
AAAACGAAAAATGGGCCACTGATTTCTCGCCAATCGATAGTGAAAGTCCTGTTTGGGTAGATCAAGTATATTCAAAAGCTTATTTGCGCCATCTAATTAAAACAGGTGAGAATTTAGGGATACAAATCGCCACTATTCACAACTTATCTTTTTATCTTCGGTTAATGAAAGAGGCTAGAGAGAAAATCAAGTCAGGAGAATTTTCGCCTTGGAAAGAAAAGATGGTAAAACAATTAAGTCAACGTTTGTAAGGAAATTATATGTTATCAATAATTGATCGCTACATCATACGAAAGTTTTTAACAACATTCTTTTTTATGTTGGGTATCATCATGTTGTTTGCAATGGTATTTGATATTTCTGAAAAATTGAGTGAGTTTATTTCCAATAAAGCACCGTTAACAGCTATTTTTTTTGATTATTATTTGAATTTTATTCTTTTCTATGGAAATATGTTTTCATCGATGATTATTTTTCTTGCTGTAATATGGTTTACCGCAAAAATGGCTCAAGACACAGAAATTATTCCGATTTGGTTTAGTGGTCGCCCTCTTACTCGATTTTACAGACCCTATTTAATTGGAGCAACTGTTTTAATGCTTATTTCGCTAGTTTTAAATCACTTTATTGTTCCATGGGCTAACAACAATCGCCTAGCATTTGAAGAAAAATATTACCGTGATGAAATAAGTGTTGAAGATTATCATGCAGATTACCCCGGAAATCAATCTGTTTATTTCTCAAATTACACAAATTCTGAGGGTCAAGTTCATGATTTCACAATTCAACGATGGAATGATAGTAATGAGGTAGTTTATTTTTTAAAAGCTCGCTATGCAAAGAATTATCCGGGAACAAACAAATGGCAATTAAAAGATTATTACGAAAAAAATATATTATTTCCTGAGGGAACACTTAAATTTGGAATTCAAAAAGATACTGTTTTTAATTTTGTAATGGAGGAAATGGCACAGCGTAAAACTATTGCAGAAACCATGACATTTTCTGAATTAAGGAATTTAATTTCACGAGAAAAATTAAAAGGATCAGCAGCTGTTTCATCTTATGAAATTGAGTTGCACCAGCGCACTTCTTATCCTTTTGCTGCCTATATTTTAACAATTATAGGAGTTGCAGTATCCTCTCAGAAAAAAAGAGGAGGAATAGGTTTAAATATCGCAATTGGTTTGGGGTTTGTATTCATCTATATTTTCGCCATGAAGATGACGACTGTTGCAGCAATAAATGTTGGATTTCCTTCGCTTTTAGCTGTCTGGATTCCGAATATTCTCTTTAGTATAGTTGCTTATGTTCTTTATCGATTTGCGCAGAAATAAAGTTTTAAATAATTTATAAAAGCTCAATCACCATTCCATCTTCTGCTACGATTGTATCTTTAAAAATTTGAGTGGCTTCGAGCAAATGTCCTTCGCTATTTTCGTATCGGGAAGAAAGATGACCAAGCAGCAATTTTTTAACCTTTGCTTTTTGTGCTATTTCTGCAGCTTTTTTGGCTGTGCTGTGTAGGGTTGACTTTGCTCGGTCTGCAAGTTCTTCTGTAAATGTTGCTTCATGATAAAGCAAGTCGACCCCCTGTATAGAATTCAAATATTTATCGCTTGGATAGGTATCTGAGCAATAAGCGTAAGACCTAGGATTTTTTGGCTCAAAAACACAATTCCGAAAATCAATTTGTTTGCCATTTTCCAAGACAATATTTTCCCCTCGCTTAAGTTTCGGGTAATCTTTTAAGGGAATTGAAAGTTTCTTTGTTGCCTCTGCATTGATACTGTACTCTTTTGTTTTTTCTTCAATTTTAAAGCCACAGGTTGGAACTCTGTGTTTTAAAGGAAAACTTTTGACGCAAATTAGTTTATCTTCAAAAAGGACTTTTTCCTCAGTGAAATCTAGCGGAACAAAGTTGAGATTAAAATTCAATTGTTGTCCACCACAGCTAAAAATCTCATTTAAAAGTGCATGAAGATTTTCAGGGCCATAAATTGTAAGTCCGGTATTTCTTCCTAAAAGATTCATGGTACTTAATAAACCAGGAAGACCAAAAAAATGATCGCCATGTAAGTGAGATATAAAAATATGGCGGATTTTTTGAAAATGAACTCCGAATTTTCTTAATTGTGTTTGAGTCCCCTCTCCACAATCAATTAGTAAATGTCGGTTTATGCAATCGATGTATTGTGCTGATGGTCCTCTTTTATTTGTTGGCAAAGCAGCACCACTTCCAAGTATGGTGATCTTAAAACTCAAAATTCAATCGCAGCTTGGGCTTCTTCAACTGTATCACAAATTTTAAAAACCCGATCAAGTTGCGCAATTTCAATCATTTTTTGAACATTTGACTGAAGTCCACAAATTACGAATTTACCATTTGTATCTTTACAAAGTCTGTTTCCTGACAGTATTGCACTTAAACCTGATGAATCACAGTATTTTGATTTTGATAAATCTAAAACAATATTATTGATACCTGAGTTATTCAATAAAAAGAAATGGCTCTTTAATTCTGGCGCATTTGATGCATCTAGTTTCTCAACGTTTGAAGTAACAAAAGTGACATTTCTTATTTGGTCAGTTGAAAAGTTCATTTTAATCGTTTTGTCAAATGTAAAAATAATTAACGACCAATCTTAGCTGCGAGTAAATAAATTACTGCCATTCGAATTGCAACACCATTTTCAACTTGATTTAAAATTATACTTTGTTTAGAATC
>JBILAB010000242.1:0-2726 GCA_044354455.1 Crocinitomicaceae bacterium
AAAGCAGTTGCAGGGGAAGCAAAAGTTCCATTTTTCTCTCTTTCAGGATCTGATTTTGTGGAAATGTTTGTAGGTGTTGGAGCGTCACGTGTTAGGGATTTATTCAAGCAAGCAAAAGAAAAAGCACCTGCGATTATTTTTATTGATGAAATAGATGCAATCGGAAGAGCTAGAGGTAAAAACAACGGATTTAATTCTAATGATGAACGTGAAAATACCTTAAATCAATTGCTTACAGAAATGGACGGTTTTGGAACAAATTCTGGAGTTATAATATTAGCAGCAACAAATAGATCGGATGTGTTGGATAGTGCTCTTATGCGCGCTGGACGTTTTGACCGTCAGATTTATGTTGACATGCCCGATTTAAATGAGCGAAAAGAAATCTTCCAAGTACACTTAAAGCCCTTGAAATTAGGAAAAGACATTGTTGTAGATTTTCTTGCTAAGCAGACACCTGGATTTTCTGGAGCTGATATTGCAAACATGTGTAACGAAGCGGCATTAATTGCTGCAAGAAAAAATAAAAAGCAAGTTGAAAAACAAGATTTTTTAGATGCTGTTGATAGAATTATTGGTGGATTAGAGAAGAAAAATAAAATCATCACAAAAGATGAGAAAAAAACAATTGCTTATCATGAAGCTGGACATGCAACTATTTCATGGTTATTGGAATATGCGCATCCTTTAGTAAAAGTTACAATCGTACCGAGAGGTCAATCTTTAGGTGCTGCTTGGTATTTACCTGAAGAAAGAAGTATTACAACCACAGAGCAAATTTTAGATGAAATGTGTTCAGCATTGGGAGGCAGAGCAGCAGAACAATTAATTTTTGGGAGAATAAGTACAGGGGCATTGAGTGATTTAGAGAAAGTTACAAAACAAGCTTATGCAATGGTTTCAATTTATGGATTAAATGAGCGAATTGGAAATGTTTCTTTCTATGATTCTCAAGGACGCGATTCATTTACCAAACCATATTCCGATGATTTGGCGAGGGTGATTGATGAAGAAGCTAGTAAAATGATTGAATTTCAGTATAAAAGAGCTTTAAAAATACTTACTGACAACAAAGATAAATTAAGTGCACTTGCAGAAAAACTTTTAGAAACAGAAGTTATTTTTAAAGAGGATCTAGAAATTATTTTTGGAAAACGAGAGTGGGAAATTGCAGAGCTTGTGGAAATTAAGGAAACTCCGATAAAAGAAAAAAAGCAACGAAAAACTCCAGTAAAATCTGCAAAAACTCTGACTAATAACGAGAAAACAGATAGTATTCCTAAAGGAAAAGCTTAAAAATCTCAATTATGGAATTAATCCGAGTGCTAGACACAACTAACTTTTTCATCTTTGAACAAATTAAGTCAACGTTAACAGAGCTTGAAATTCCCTTTCAATGTAGAAATACAATGGATTCATCTTTCAACAATTTTGGAAGTTATGAAATATATGTAACTTCGGATTTTAAAACTGAAGCCCTAAAATTGATTGATAACATCAATGAGTAATCTAGCTAAACGAAGTATCACAGGATTATTATTTGGAATAGTTGTTCTTGGTTCAATTATGTCCGGACCATACATTCAAATTGCGATATTTTCAATCTTCATGCTACTTGGATTAATTGAATTCTACCGTTTGTTTGATAAACACCCAATTATAAGAGTCAGTAAAGAAATCGGTGTCTTTATTGGAGTATTTATTTTCTCTTTATTGGTTGGCGTAAGTTTAGAGATTTTACCGGTGATTTCTGTGTCAATTTTATTTCCATTATTTTTTACTTTAATTCTCAATGAATTATGGAAAAAGCAAGAAAACCCTATTATCAATATCTCTGTTTTAGTCTTTGGGATAATTTATATTGTAATTCCATTTTATTTAACAATTGATTTAAACTTGAGAAATACTAAATATTTACCTTTAATTGTTGGGATGTTCTTGCTAATCTGGACCAACGATTGCTTTGCCTATTGCATCGGACGCGTACTTGGAAAAAGAAAGTTGTTCGAACGAATTTCACCAAATAAAACTTGGGAAGGTGCGCTTGGAGGAATACTATTTACATTGATTTTAGGTTACATAATTGGTGCATATATAAACAAAGGAGAGGAATTATTTTGGGTGGTATCCGCTTTAATCATAGCTCCGTGTTCTATTTATGGCGACTTGTTAGAATCTCTTTTTAAAAGAAGCTTAAACATTAAAGATTCTGGCACAATTTTACCTGGTCATGGAGGAATACTCGATCGCTTTGATGCTGCATTATTTGCAATCCCTTTTTTCTATTCATGGGCAATGTTATATTTATACTGGTAAATTAAAACTATGAAACTACACCGCGAAGGATTTGGAATAATGATTACTACTTTGATAATAGTAGTGGCTTTGTCTTTTTTAAATTTTTGGTTTTTATACTGTAATGAGAAATTTATTTTTTATATCTTAATTCAATTATTCCTTCTTGTATTTCTTTACTTAATTGTTCAATTCTTCAGGATTCCACATCGTAAATGTGAATTTAGCGAAATGGATATTGTTTGTCCTGCAGATGGAAAAGTTGTGGTTATTGAAGAAACCGAGGAGACTGAATATTTCAAAGGGAAGCGCATTCAGATTTCAATTTTTATGTCGCCATTGAACGTACATGCAAATTATTTTCCAATCAGTGGAATTACAAAATATGTAAAATACCATCCAGGCTTATTTTTAGTTGCGTGGCATCCGAA
>JBILAB010000062.1:0-9720 GCA_044354455.1 Crocinitomicaceae bacterium
GATACTTATCCAGGAACGGGAGCATTTTCAGAGCCTGAAACCCAAGCGCTTCGTTGGCTTGTGCAGAACCACAATTTTACAATGGCTTTTAATGCGCATACCTATGCCAGGTCTATATTATTTCCGATTGGAGTAACAAATGAGGAATTTGCAGATCATCACGACTATTTTCAAGATTATACACTTCATATGGCAGAAATAAATGCTTACACTGCTATGAAAGCTTCTGATTTATATCCTGCTTCGGGAGATTCAGATGATTACATGTATAAAGTGGATATTGGAGTTGGAGAAAAAGATACAATTTTCGCACATACACCTGAAGTAGGAACAGCATTTTGGCAGCCTTCTGACGAAATTTTTTCTACAAGTGCAGAAATGGTCTTTCCAAATTTGGTCTTGGCTCATTTAACGCGTAATTATGTACTTGTAAAAGATGCTGATCCATCTACTATTGCTACATTAACAGGAAGTTTTAATCATACTGCAAAACGTTTAGGACGAGAAGCTGGAGTTGTAACTGTTTCAATTGAGCCAATCTTGAATATTGCATCTGTTGGCAATCCAATTTCGTATAATCTAAATTTACAACAAAGTTTGCCAGGGTCTATTTCATATGTTTTAAATCCGGCAATTCAATTTGGAGATCAAATTAAATACATTCTTAAAACGGACAATGGACTTTGGATTAAGAAAGATACGATTACAAAAACGTATGGTGCGATTACATTACAAGTTTTAGATGATGCTTCTTCCAATATAAATTGGACAGGAACTTGGGGAACAACCACTTCAACTTTTGTTTCTCCCTCTAAATCATTTTACGATGGTTCAACAGGAGATTATTCTAATAATGCAAACAAAACATATACTTATACTCCAACAATTAATTTAACTACAGCGACTTCCGCCATGGTTTCTTTCTATGCAAAATGGGAAATTGAGGCAGATTACGATTTTGTGCAATTTCAAGTTTCAACGGATAATGGCGCTACTTGGATTGGTCAATGTGGAAATTATACTGTCCTTGGAACTAGCGCAAATGGCTCTGTTCAACCGGAAAATCAGCCAATATATGAAGGAAATCAAGTAAACTGGGTATTTGAAGAAATTAATTTGAGTGATTATCTTGGACAACAGATAAAATTCCGTTTTAAATTTCAATCAGATGGGGGCTCAGTTGCTGATGGTTTCTATTTTGATGATTTTAAAATCTTTTACAACCTAGATAATCAAATAGGAGCTCCGCTTGCGTCTTTTAGCACAACGGGAAATAGCTTTTGTCAAAATAGCCCGATAACCTTTACAGATTTCTCCACAAATTCTCCAAGTTCTTGGTCTTGGAACTTTGGCGACGGCGGAACCTCTACACAACAAAATCCGCAACATACGTATTCTAATCCTGGAAATTATACCGTAAACCTTACAGTTACTAATGCTACAGGATTTAATTCTACTAGTGAGACAATTACTATTGAATCGTGTCTCTCTACAACTGATTTACTTGCGAATGGTGTTTCTATAAGACCTAATCCGAACAATGGAAATTTTGTAATAACAGGATTAGATGAAAATACACAGTTTACAATTTTTGATTTTAATGGTAAAAAAGTCTTGCAAAGAACAGTGAATATGTCTTCTGAAAAGATTGAATTAGCATTTGTTCGTTCTGGCTTGTATTATTTAGAAGCTTCTAAAAATGGGCAAATAGGACGAATGAAGTTTGCAGTGATAAATTAATCATTTGGGGACTAATCCTTTAATTGTATCTTTGACAAATGGCTGGCTCTAGTTTCGGAACACTTTTTAAATTAACAACTTTTGGCGAGTCACACGGAACTGCTATTGGCGGAATTATAGATGGCGTCCCGGCAAATTTCCCTTTAGATATTCCTGCAATACAACTTGAGTTAGACAGAAGAAAACCTGGTCAATCTTCTCTTGTTACACAGCGAAAAGAAAGCGATACAGTACAATTTCTTTCGGGTATTTTTGAAGGGAAAACCTTGGGGAGCCCAATTGGTTTTATTATTCTAAATGAAAATCAAAAAGAAGCTGATTATGCTCATTTAAAAGATACCTTTCGACCTTCTCATGCAGATTTCACTTACGAAAAAAAATATGGTATACGGGATTATCGAGGCGGCGGAAGAAGTAGTGCCCGAGAAACGGCGAGTAGAGTAGTAGCCGGAGCTCTTGCAAAGCAAGTTCTAAATTCTATTGGCATCAAATTCTCGACTTTTGTAGATCAAGTTGGAGATATCCGCTTTCATTCAGATGCATTTTTTGCTTTAAAAGAAATAGAAAGTAATTTGGTGCGCTGTCCAGATAAGAATCTTGCAGAAAAAATGGAAAATCTTATTCGTGAGGTTCGAAAAGAGGGCGATACGATTGGTGGCGTAATTTCTTGCATAATTCAGGGTGTTCCAGCTGGTTTAGGCGAACCTGTTTTTGATAAATTACCTGCTGAATTGGGAAAAGCAATGCTGTCAATAAATGCTGTAAAAGCCTTTGAAATTGGAAGTGGTATGGAATCTATCGCTATGAGAGGTTCTCAGCACAATGATCTTTTCAATGAAGATGGAACAACTCAAACCAATTATTCTGGTGGAATTCAAGGTGGAATTTCGAATGGAATGCCAATTCATTTTCGTGTTGCCTTTAAGCCAGTTGCGACTATTATGCAAACACAAGAGTCTATAAACACACAAGGAGATAAAATAGAGTTAGAGGGAAAAGGTCGCCACGATGCCTGCGTAGTTCCACGCGCTGTTCCGATTGTAGAAGCCATGGCTGCTCTCGTTATTTTAGACTTTTATCTTCGCAATAAGTCCGTACATTTGTAATGAAAAACTTTAAAAGATGATACAACGTATTCAAAGTATTTATTACATTTTAGCAATGATTTGCCTGTCTTTATTACTTTCAGGAATGGAGATATTTCGTTTTGTAGGTTCAAAAACGTATTATGTTTTTAGTGCTTTTGGCTTGGAATCAGGAAATGTAAATGATCCACAAGGAAATTTACAGCCCTTATCAAAAATCCCTTTTTTCTTAACACTCATAAGTTTTATTCTATTCATTTTTATTGCATTAATGGGATATAAAAATTTAACCCGTCAATTTAAATTAGCTCGAACTATTTTCTTTATTTACCTCTTACTAATTGTTTCACTTGTAATTTTTGCAATTATGGGTGGTGGAATGTTAAGTACCGATGAAACAAAAAGAGAATTAGGCCTCGGTTTTTTCTTCTTTGTTTTGGGATTTCCTTTTTGTTTTTTAGCTCAATTGGGAATTAAACGCGATAAAAAATTACTCGATTCGTTGAATCGCCTTCGTTAGGACAAGGATTTCTCAAATCTTAGTATTTAAATTCCTAACTTTGCAGGCCTAAAATGGCTTAATTACATCATTCATGAATTATCTTTCTGTTGAAAATCTGACCAAATCATTTGGTGAACGCGTTCTTTTTTCTGACTTAACTTTTGGAATTGACCAAGGCCAAAAAGTTTCTATCATCGCCAAAAATGGATCCGGTAAAACAACTTTATTACGCTGTTTAATGGATTATGAGCAATACGATTCAGGCCGAATAGTTTATAGAAATGATATTCGAATTGCCTTCATGGAACAAACGGAATTGATGAACGAAAAGCAAACTATTTTGGAAGCTGTTTTTGATCACGATTTACCCGAACTGAAGTTGATTAAAGAATACAATGTTGCAATGGACAACAACGATGAAAAAGCTTTAGAACATTTGTACCAAGAAATTACAGAGATGAATGCTTGGGATATTGAAGTTAAGGTCCAACAAATTTTATCAGTTTTAAAATTACAAGATACATCTCAGGTTGTGGGATCACTTTCTGGAGGACAGAAAAAACGTGTTGCCTTAGCCAAGGTTTTACTTTCTGACGCAGATTTTTTATTCTTAGATGAACCTACAAATCACTTAGATTTAGACATGATTGAATGGTTGGAATCGTATTTGGCAACTTCTAAATCTACTATTTTAATGGTTACCCACGATCGGTATTTTTTGGAAGTCGTATGCGATACAATTTTTGAATTAGCAGACAAAACACTTTACAAGTACAAAGGAAATTTTTCCTATTACTTGGAGAAAAAAGCAGAGCGTGAAGATCAACTACAATCCACAATTGAAAAAGCAAAAAATACCTTTCGTAAAGAATTAGATTGGATCCGTCGCCAACCAAAGGCAAGAAGTGTTAAACAAAAAGCCCGAGTAGATGCTTTTCAAGATATAAAGAAAACAGCACTTCAAAACACCGATGAAGACGAATTGGAATTACCCGTTAAGATGGAGCGTTTGGGTTCGAAAATTGTAGAATTTCATAAAGTTGGAAAAGAATTTGGCGAAAAGAAAATCCTTGAAGATTTTACCTACAATGTTCAACGTTTAGAGCGACTTGGTATTGTTGGAAATAATGGCTCCGGAAAAACAACTTTTTTAAAAATGCTCTTAGGTGAAGAGCCCACAAATAAAGGTAAAATTGTTATTGGTGAAACAGTTGTTTTTGGCTATTACTCTCAAGATTTAATAAAAGTTAAAGATGATTTTAAGGTAATTGATGTCGTAAAGGAAGTCGCCGAATACATTCCTTTGGAAAAAGGAAAACAATTGTCTGCAGCGCAATTATTGGAGCGTTTTCTCTTTCCACGTGACATGCATTATACTTTCGTTCATAAATTAAGTGGTGGCGAAAAACGAAGATTGAAGCTTTTACGCGTTTTAATGAGCAATCCTAATTTTCTAATTCTGGATGAGCCAACCAATGATTTGGATATTTTTGCGATGTCTGTTTTAGAAGATTATCTGCGGAATTTTCAAGGTTGCTTAATAGTTGTTTCTCACGATCGTTATTTTATGGATAAAATGGTAGACCATTTATTTGTATTTGAAGGCGAAGGAGTGATAAAAGACATTGTTGGAAATTACACCGATTTTAGAAAGAAACAAATTCAAGATAAGCGAGATGAAAAAAACGCTATTTCTCAAGTTAAGATTGAAAAAGTTGTTGTAGAAAAACCAAAAGTAAAGGAAGAAGTAAAGCGAAAATTAAACTTTAAGGAAAAAGCAGAATTTGAATCTTTGGAAAAAAATCTTGAAAAATTAGAACTTGACAAAGCAACAATTTTAGCTAAAATTTCGTCTGAAGGAGTAAGTAACCAAGATGTGTATGAACTCGGAGTTAAATTAGGTGAAATTGTTTCAGAAATTGAAGAGAAAACCAATCGATGGATAGAATTATCAGAATTTACCTAAACCTTATTTGAGATTACTTTAATTTGCTGAGGGAATTTCTGGCAAATTTTGGTTATTTATTTTCTAAAACAATTTTCTTTGTGATTCGTTAAATCTCGCCGTTCAATCCTTTTAAAATTCTCTCTTGTAAAGGAATTGCTTTGTTTTTATTTGCAAGTTGCCCGCAGGCTGCATCGATGTCTTTTCCACGACTTCTTCGAACATTTACAATTAGATTTTTTGCTTCTAAAAAATTTGCAAAAGCTATTACTTTTTGTGGATCTGCCTGCTGAAACTGTCCGTCATCAATCGGGTTGTATTCTATGATATTAATCTTACAAGGAACACATTTACAAAACTGAGCAAGCTCTTGTGCATCCTCAATTTCGTCATTAAAATCTTTAAAAATAATGTATTCAAATGTAACACGAGTTCCTGTTTTTTCATGAAAATAAATCAATGCCTCAGATAATTCTTCTAAATTATTAGACTCATTAATTTCCATTAATTTATTTCGTTTTTCGTCATTCGCTGCATGCAAAGAAAGTGCTAGATTGAAGCGAACTTCGTCGTCTCCTAATTTTCGTATCATCTTTGCAATTCCAGCTGTCGATACTGTTATTCTTCTTGGAGAAATTCCTAATCCTTTTTCTGAGCAAAGCATTTCTGTTGAGCGAAGAACATTTTTATAATTTAAAAGCGGTTCACCCATTCCCATATAAACGATATTTGACAAAGGTGTTTTATAGCGATTTTCAGCTTGGTTTCGGAGATATACCACTTGATCCACAATTTCACCAGCAGTCAAATTCCGCAATAATTTTAGACGACCAGTTGCACAAAAGACACATGATAAACTGCAGCCAACTTGCGAAGAAATGCAGGCAGTCATTCGAGATTTACTTGGAATTAAAACACCTTCAACAATTTTCCCTTCTGCTATTTCAAACGCACATTTAATGGTTTTGTCCTTACTTATTTGTTCATCTTGAACGCTAATAGCATCGATAAAGAAATTTGCATCCAAAACACTTCTTAATTCAATGCTGAGATTTGACATTTCTTCAAATGTATGTGCATTTTTTTTCCACAACCATTCAAATACTTGTTTTGAACGAAAGGCTTGTTGCTTTAATTTGCTTAAATGTTCTTGGAGTTCTTCAAAAGATAATTCCCGAATATTAATTTTATCTTCTGCCATAATTCAATGAATAAGGCATTTTTTATCGATTAAGCATTACAGGCATTACCAACATCAAAACTTCTTCATTTGCATTTTCAGGATTGCAAGGAGTTAGTATTCCAGCACGACCTGTTTCGCTCATTGAAAGTTGAATTTCTGTAGCTTCGAGATTACTCACCATTTCCATCAGGAAGCGTGAGTTAAAAGCAATTTCTAGATCGTCACCATCGTAATTACAAGTAAGACGTTCTGAAGCTTCGTTTGCAAAATCTAAGTCTTCCGCGAAAAGCGATAATTCTGAACCAGCTAATTTTAATTTAATTTGGTGAGTTGTTTTATTTGAAAAAATAGAAACACGTTTAATAGAATTCAAGAATTGCAAGCGATCAATTGTTAAAACATTTGGGTTTTCCTTGGGAATAACTGCTTCATAGTTTGGATATTTTCCATCAACTAATCGACAAACGATCACTAAATCATTAAAGGTAAAAATTGCATTAGATTCATTGTATTCAAATAGAATTTCCTCTTCACCGTTAAGATTTGATTTTAGCATGTTTAATGCTTTTTTTGGCAATATAAATGCAGCGCTACCATTTGCTTCCGCATCTTTTCTGCGGTAACGTACTAATTTGTGAGCATCTGTTGCTACGAATGTAATGTCGCCAGGTGTAAAATGACAGTATACGCCACTCATTACGGGTCTTAAGTCATCATTTCCTGCAGCAAATAAGGTTCTATTTATTGCTTTAGAAAGGATTTCTCCAGAAATTTTTATTGAATTTTTATTTTCTATGCTTGGTAATTTTGGAAATTCATCACCTTTCATACCATTCATTTTTGACTTCCCATTGTCATAAGCAATTTCAACTTGCATGTTTTCTAAATTTACGCGAATAGTGCAAGGTTGTTCCGGAAGACTTTTTAAGACGTCTAAAATTAATTTAGCTGGTAATGCAACTTTTCCATTTTCTTCTGATTCAACTTTTAAAGTTGTAATCATTGTAGTTTCTAAATCAGATGCTGAAATAGTCAATTTCCCATTTTGGATATCAAACAAAAAATTATCTAGAATTGGCAATGTATTGCTTGTGTTTATAACGCCAGAAATGCTCTGTAGATGACGCAGTAAAATGCTACTTGAAGTAATGAAATTCATATAAAAATATTTAATCCAAAATTAATAAAAAAGGATGAGGTTTTACATATTTATTTACTTAATTCGACCATCTTTTATTAAAACATGGATTTAGAAACGGAAAACTTTACAAACTATAATATTTGCGAAGAAAGACTTTATATGCTTCTCGGTATAATATTTTCTCTGAGAGGATTTCAAGGAAATTTTCATGGTGACTTGCAGAATGTAAATCAGTTTCTTTGAGATCAATTAAATAGATAAACTGTTGAAGTTCAATAGAAGTTAAATTTGAGATAGTTTTTTCTACTTCTGCGATTAGCTGCTTCTTAAGTTCTATTTTTTTATCTTTCTCAAAGTTAAAATCCACAGAAATTCTAGCAAAATCCTTTGTAATTTGTGCAATTGTTAGCGCAGCAAATGAAAGGTTTTTCAATTCATTTAAGGGCTCAAAAACAGGAGTAGATCCCATTTTATTTTTCAAATATTTTCCAAATTGCAGAATTTGGTGTGTCAGCTGTAAATGTTAAGACTTCCTTAGTAACTGGGTGATTTATTGTTAATCTTCTGGCATGCAAGCAGATTGATCCATCTTCATTTGAGCGTTTTGCACCGTACTTTATATCTCCTTTAATAAAGCATCCGATAGCAGCTAATTGTGCACGAATTTGATGATGTCTTCCAGTTTCAAGAGTGATTTCTAATAAATGATAGCGCTCTGAAGATGCGATAAGTTGGTAAGTAAGTTTCGCTTCTTTTGCACCTCCTTTTTCGGAATCTGTGACAAAACTTTTATTTTTTGTCTCGTTTTTTTTGAGGAAATGAACCAAGGCGCCTTCAGGTTTTTCTGGTTTTTGTTCAACGATGGCCCAGTAAACTTTGTTTGTTTCTTTTTCTCTAAACTGAGCATTCATTCGCTCAAGTCCTTTACTTGTTCTAGCAAAAACAACTGCTCCACTTGTAGGTCGATCTAAACGGTGAATAACCCCACAAAAAACATTTCCTGGTTTGTTGTATTTTACTTTTAAGTATTCTTTAATCGTATCGGGCATCGTTTTATCACCCGTCTTATCACCCTGTACAATTTCAGAAGGTTTTTTATTGATGACGATTAAATGGTTGTCTTCGAAAAGAATACTTATCAAATCCATTTATCTCACTATTTTTTCTTTGTTACGTATCTTATATGCCTTGTATCGAATGCCTGAGAAAATTGTAAAAATTAAAAAGCTAATAATTAATACAATCAACCAATTTGGAAATTCTCCCAGACCTTCACCTTGGGCATAAGAATGCAAACCAACAAGCATAAAATTTACACCAAAGAAGGTAAATAAAATTGCTGAATAACCCCAAAGAGCCACTGCATTAAAAACAAACTTACCATTCAACTTCGGTATAAACCGAAAATGTAAAATCACGGCATACACTAAAACAGAGACCATAGCCCAAGTTTCTTTTGGATCCCAAGCCCAGTAGCGCCCCCAGGATTCATTTGCCCAAACTCCGCCTAAAAATGTTCCAATTGTAAGCATAAAAACACCAATTGTCATGGCCATTTCAGAAACGTAGGTTAATTCGCTAATGTGAATTGAAATCATTTTTCCGTTTTTTTGAGTCCGAAAGATATAAAGCAACAAATTTATAAGTCCAAGAATTGCAGCCAAGCCAAGTGGACCATAACTTCCAGTTATTATTGCAACGTGAATCATTAACCAATATGATTTAAGAACGGGAACAAGTGGTGTTATTTCTGGATCTAAGAGATTCATTTCAGTAACAAAAATCATTAAAGAAGCTAAAATGGCTGTTCCTGCAATAATCACTGCATTTTTTCGGGAAAAAACAAACCCAAAAATCATGGTAACCCAGGCGATAAAAATAATTGCTTCATAGCCGTTACTCCAGGGAGCATGATCCGAAATTACCCAGCGGAATCCTAATCCTATTCCATGATAAACAAAAAATACAGTTAATAAGAAAAAGAAAATTCCGCGAGTTACTGAGAAGATTTTTAAAACTTTAGATTTTGGATTGATAAAGAGTTGAACAAAAAAGAGGATTAGCATTAAAAATCCAATTAAGCCATAAGAACGATAGGTATTTTTAAAAATCTCCATTTTATTG
>JBILAB010000243.1:0-2703 GCA_044354455.1 Crocinitomicaceae bacterium
AATGTGAATGGATTTGCTTGGAGAATGAAAAATTGTGCGGGTTATTTCTACCTGACATCGTTTTTCGTGGGCATCACAAATTAGCGCAAAAAACTGCCCTCCTTTTCCGTTTACTAATTCTATCTCATCGTCCTTTTTTTTGCGAAGAACGCGGATACAATGTTTAGATTCCTCTTCAGAAAGCGTGTAGGTTTTTGTAGTATCAGTGATATCAGAAGCGTAAAATAGGGCCATTAGTGTATGAGTTGATAAACCATTTCACGCATAAGTTCTCCTTGAGTAGTACTGGTATTTCCCACACCTTTTGACTTTAAATCGTATTCGTGGATGAGGGCAATATTTGCAGCAATTTTTCGCGGATCGTATTTATTTTTTGCATTTGTCAATTCACCAGCAACAAAAGGGTGAACACCGAGAGCTCGCGCCACAGCTTCTCTTGACTTATTTGGTAAAAAATGTATGCGCATAATTTGAGAGAAAAACTTAAACAAATTTGAAATGACAAAGACCAAATCGGCTGCTTTTGGGTTATGTTCAAAATAATCCACAATTTTAAGCGCTTTCAAATTATCCTTGTTCGCTACTGCATTTGTTAACTCAAAAACATTATAATCCTTCGATATTCCAATGTTTTCCTCAATGTGATTTTCGTTAATAATTGTTCCTTTTTCGATTAAAACTGCTAGTTTTTCAAGTTCTTTTACAATTCTACCAAGATCATTTCCTAAGGATTCTATCAATAGCATACATGCTTTTGAAGTCAACTCGTAACCTGTTGTTTTTATATATTGCTGAATCCATTCTGCTAATTGGTATTCTTTCACCTTTTCAGATTTAAAAACCACACCATTTTTTAGCGCATTTTTTAAGGTTTTTTTGCGTGCATCAAACGTTTTGTATTTGTAGCAAATAACGAAAATAGTTGAGTTAGCAGGATTTTCTAAATAGGATTCTAGTTGTTCAATAGCTTTAAAATATTGAGCTTCTTTTAAGATAACCAATCTTCTTTCAGCCATCATTGGGTATGATTTTAATTCGCTTATAAGCGAAAGAACTTCAGCATCTTTTCCATATAAAATCGATTGGTTAAAATCGCGCTCACTTTCTTCTAAGGCATTATCCTGAATTGCTTTCGTTAAAACATCAATAAAATAGGGCTCTTCTCCGTGAAGAAAGTATATTTTCTCGAATTTTTTATTCCTTATCTCTTTCAGTAGAAGTTTATGATCCATCTTAATATTTAACCTAAATTTTAATAAGTTTATCTAATGTTTCAAAAGCAAGAGAGCCTGCAAAAGAAGTACTATCTATATGAAAATAAGGCACAAAGCATTCTTCTGTGGTCTGATTGTAAGGCATTAGATTTGTTTCCTCAAAAATAATGGAAATGTTTGAGAGTACAATTATATAATTGAGTATTCGCTTTCTTACCACCAATATTTAAATTTATAATCCTAATGAAAATCCCAAATTCAGCTAATATTTTCATTTTGCCATTCTTTTTCCTTGATGAAAAAGAATCAAAAAATCAAGGCTCTGAATTTCTTTTTGTTCGCAAATTATTGTTATACATGTATTTATAACTCGTAGCGAACAATTTTAATTCCTTTCTGAAACTTAAATTTTTTAAAAATGTTCTTGCAGAAATTTTAAAAATTAACAGTTTCAGTTCAGTAGCTAAAACCAAGAAATTCAAGGCCGAAGTTAGTTTCGTTAATTTTCACCAAATAGCCCTCACTTTGATTAAATTCTTGATTTTCAATATTCAAGTATTTTACTGGTACGATTGCGAACACTGAATTATATAATTAAGAATGAACTACAAAAAACAAGATTTCTTAAAATAAATTGTCGCTTACAAACTGCTGTGAATAGTCTTTAATCATTTGTCGAACTTGACGGAACTCCTCTAAAACTTCTTCTTCTGTCCCTTTTGATTTTGCAGGATCAGGAAAGTTGTGATGAAACTTTTTGGCTTTGGTCGGAAAGACTGGACAGTGTTCTTTGGCGTTGTCACAAACCGTAATTACAAAATCAAAATCAATGTCAAGATATTCGTCAATATTGTTTGAAGTATGTTTAGAAATGTCAATGCCATCCTCTTTCATTATTGAAATTGCTCTCGGATTAACTCCATGGGTTTCAATACCAGCACTGTAAATTTCTGCTTTTTCGCCTGCGAAATGTCGTAAGTAGCCTTCTGCAATTTGGCTTCGACAACTGTTGCCCGTGCAAAGAACTAATATATTTTTCATTCCTTTATTACTATTTTAAACAAAAAGCCAAATAATATTTATGATACAAAATTTTGGGTCAAAACCCCAAATGATTTGTAAAACAGTTATAGAAACTGTTATTATTATGGGTTTCTTGTATTTAATGATAAATTCTTTTAAAGTCATATTTTTTTAATTAACAGCAACCCCCACCTGGTGTGCAATCTTGTTGCACTTTTTCTTTACTATTTTCCAACGAGGGAATACCGCAACTATCAGTAGCCAAACAAGCAGTTTGTTTTGAAATAAGAACAAAGTTTTTTCCATTAAATTCTAAATCATACTTACCAATTGTTTCAGCTTGATATTCAACTTCAATTTCTAAATCTTCCATTCCCAATTTTTCTTCGGATAGCTTGATAATGTCAAGCAACTTTGTTGGTTTTAATCGGTGTTCAAAATCGTTGGCATTCCACAATTGAAAATT
>JBILAB010000245.1:0-2696 GCA_044354455.1 Crocinitomicaceae bacterium
TTGAATTATCTGTTTTTATAGTAACGGATGGACATTCATTTAAATTACTTCCTGAAGCGAAGGATTATAAGCGAATTGGTGAAGGTGACACAGGTCCAAATACCGGTGGAATGGGTGCTATTTCTCCCGTTCCTTTTGCGGATGCTTCTTTTATGGATAAAGTTCACAATCGAATCATTGTCCCAACTGTAAAGGGTTTAAAATCTGAGGGGATTGTTTACAAGGGATTTGTCTTTTTTGGCCTTATTTGTGTAAAGGGAGATCCTTATGTTATTGAATACAATTGTAGAATGGGCGACCCAGAAACAGAGGTAGTTATTCCACGCTTAAAATCAGATATTTTAGATCTTTTTGAAGGAATTGCTTCCAATACTTTATCTGAAAGAGATATACAATTTATTGATAAAAGTGCTGCAACAGTTATGATGGTTGCTGGAGGTTACCCCGATGTTTATGAAAAAGGAAAACAGATTTATGGCTTGAATTCTGTTGTTGATAGCTTGGTTTTTCATGCAGGAACAATTGCTGATGGCCCTTCTGTTTTAACTTCAGGGGGAAGAGTTTTAGCGGTAACTTCTTATGGAAAAAATATAGAAGTAGCAATTGAAAAAGCGTATGAAGCAGTCTCTAAAATTAGTTTTGAAGGTGCATATTACCGAAAAGATTTAGGGCAGGATGTTTTATCCCAAAAATAATTCAATATCTCGTAAATGAACACTGATTATTTATTGATTTTCCTTTCGCTTTTCTTCTCTGCTTTTTTTTCTGGAATGGAACTTGCATATTTGGCTTCCAATCGTTTAAAAATAGAAGTCCAAAAAAGTCAAGGAACTTTAAAAAGCAAAATAATTTCGCTATTCTACAAAAAAGAATCAACCATGATTGCCATGCTTTTATTGGGAAATAATATTTCATTAGTGATTTATGGAATTTCTGCAGCTCAAATACTAAATCCTTATTTAATCTCTGTGGGTTTAACGTCTGATGGTGCAGTTTTGGTTATTCAGACTGTTGTATCAACATTACTCGTTCTTATTACAGCAGAATTTCTTCCAAAAGCAATTGTTCAGATTAATCCTAATAAATTTTTAAACATTGGTCTTTTACCAATGTTTATTTGTTTTATCTTACTCTTTATTCCAACTCAAATCATATTATTTATCAGTTGGCTTGTTTTGCGAATTTTTGGCGCAAAAAATGAAAATTCAGATAAGGTTTTTTCAAAAGTCGATTTAGAGCATTATGTGGATGATTTAAATTCGCGCATTAATTCAAAAGAGCAGTTTAGCAATGAAATGAATATTCTCAGCAATGCTTTAGATTTTACAAATGTTCGTGCAAGTGACTGCATGATTCCAAGAACTGAAATTATTGCTGTTGATTTTGAGACAGACATCGATGAATTAAATAAATTATTTGTCAAAAAGGGTTTATCAAAAATTATGGTTTTTCGAGATTCAATTGATAATATTATTGGCTATGTTCATTCGTACGAATTATTTAAAAAACCAATGAAAATTAGTGAAGTAATAAAACCTATCAGTTTTATTCCTTTTGTGATGTCAGGAAAAGAATTACTAGAGAAATTTACAAAAGAAGGTGGACATGTTGCTGTTGTTACAGATGAATATGGTGGGACAGCTGGAATTGTTACTTTGGAGGATGTAATTGAAGAAATCTTTGGAGAAATTGAAGACGAGCATGACAAAGATAATTTATTGGAAGAGCAAATTAGCGATACAGAATTTCTTTTTTCTGCTCGTATGGATATTGATTATCTAAATGAAAAGTATCATTTAAAATTCGAAGAATCTGATGAGTATGATACTTTAGGTGGTTTAATTATTCATCATTTAGAGAGTATTCCGGAAAATGGAAAAGTCTGTGAAATTAGCAACAATATCCTTACAATAGAAGAAGTAAGCGATCGACGAATTATAAAAGTTCGAATAAATACTGAATCATAAAAATTATTTTGGGTTGAAGATAAATTTATCTGACTTTGAAGCTGTAATATTTGATATGGATGGGGTTTTAATAGACTCTGAACCACTTTGGAAAATTGCAATGGAAGAAGTTTTTGCACCTTTAGGTTCAAAGCTTTTAAAAAAAGATTTCGAAAAAACTGTTGGGTTACGTATTGATGAGGTTATTCATTTTTGGAAAAAACACGAAAATTGGGACGTAGTAGATGAAAATCAAATAGCTGAAAAGATTATCTCTAAAATGGAAGTTTTGATCTCGCAAAATGCAAATGCCTTAGATGGCGTTCTTCAAACATTAGCTTATTTAGAGCAACAAAAGCTGAAAATTGGATTAGCAACATCTTCATCTTCTCGTTTAATCGCCATTGTTTTAAGAGAATTAAAAATTCAGCATTACTTTCATGTTGCTTGTTCGGCTGAGACAGAAAATTATGGCAAGCCTCATCCAGCAGTTTATTTAAAAGTTGCTGAAAAATTAGAGGTTAATCCGTCAAAATGCTTGGTTATAGAAGATTCATACAACGGCGTTATTGCTGGGCTTGCTGCACGGATGAAAGTGGTATGTATTCCTGAAAAAACACATGTTATTAATTCAAAACTTAAACTTGCAGATTTTAGCTTTGATTCCATGAGCGATTTTTACTTGGAGATTAAAAATAATTAGTCACTTTTCTGCTTTGCTTTTGTATTTTTGTATAAAATAGCTAAGTG
>JBILAB010000244.1:0-2696 GCA_044354455.1 Crocinitomicaceae bacterium
GCATCTGCTTCAGATTTAGCTTCTATAAATAGACGAATATGTTTACCAATACGAACGCCATCAATTTCTGGTAAACCTATATTTTTCATAGTGTTGGATACAGCTTTACCTTGAGGGTCTAAAAGTGCATCGTGGGGCATTACATCTATTTCAGCTTTAAACTTCATATTTCTTTAGTTGATAATTTTCGATAAGTGATAAAAATAAATACAAAAATACAATAATGAGAATTGCCCAAATCCAAAAAAGAGGAATAATTATCAACGGACTTCCAACAAGAATATAGCGGAATTTATTTTCATTCCAAGTCCATGTTTTAAATTTGAGAGAAATTAAAGGGATGTCAGTAACCATTAATACTGAAAACAATACTGTAATTGCAGACAATGTGTAGCAATCAAAAAGCATCAAAATCCATTTTTCTTGGTGTTCCCATTGATTTAAATTAAAGGAAAAATACAGCGGAAAAAAAAGAAAAAATATGGTGTTTAAAGGAGTTGGAACTCCCCGAAAACGATCATTTTGGCGCTTGTCTAAGTTAAATTTTGCCAAACGAAACATTGCAAAGAAAGGAATTATTAGTGCAGTGAATGGCAAGTATTTTATTGAAGCATCAAAATCATTTGGCACACCATAAATTAATGCTTGAATCCAATCCCATATTTGAATGAAAGCATAATAACTTAATTCTGTATTTTGAAAATTTGCCCCAGATTCTTTAGACAGCAAAGTACTGAAATCGATTCCGATAACGATCATTACTAACATGATAATTCCTGGAGCTATTCCAAAAGTAACCATATCAGCAAGCGAATCTAATTGTTTTCCAAGTTCTCCTTGAAGGTTCATTTTTCGAGCAATGAAGCCATCTAGAAAATCAAAAACCAAAGCCGCTAATATAAATAAGGGTGCAAGATCTATTCTTCCGAATAAGGCCAAAATAATTGATACAAAACCACAAAGCATATTTGCTGCAGTAAATAAATTTGGAATATTGAACATCCTGAACATCCTCTTGTATTAATTTAAATAAAGATTATGTAAATAATCTTTGACTATTTTTATCCTACTATTCTGCAAAGAACACAATTTTTTAGCAAAAAAGTTGTTATTGAATATAAAAAATCTTTTTATGCGTATTTTTTTAGGTTTTCTTTTTTCTTTAGTAACTAGTTCTATCAGTTTTTCTCAAACTTCGGCTCCTAAATATTCGAATGAATTTATGTCTCTAGGTGTTGGAGCTGCTTCTTTAGGTTTGGGTTCTGCAGTTGTTGCTTCTTCAAATGATGTAAATTCAATTTATTGGAATCCAGCTGGCTTAACAAATGTGGATAAATTTTTGGAGGTTTCTTTCATGCATTCTGAATACTTTGCAGGAATTGCAAAATACGATTATTTGGGTCTTGCTCATTCAATTAACGCAAAAAGTACAATTGGTTTTGCAGCTCTTCGCTTTGGTGTAGATGATATTCCAAATACTACTCAGCTTATAGATAACAATGGTGTAATTAACTATAATAACATTACAAAATTCTCAGCAGGTGATTATGCTTTTCTGTTTTCTTATGCTCGAAAGTTAAAAACTCCAGGATTAAGCATTGGAGGTACTGCAAAAGTTATCTACCGTAAAATTGGTGACTTTGCAAAAAGTTGGGGTTTTGGTTTGGATGCAGGCTTACAATATCAGCGACCAAAAAATTGGCGTTTTGGACTTATGGCAAGAGATGTTTCAACAACATTTAATGCATGGGTGTTTGACATAAATCAGCAAACAACAGCTGTTTTTTTAAGTACGGGAAATGCTTTACCGAAAGATGGTATTGAATTAACACTTCCGCGTTTCATTCTTGCAAGTGCTTGTAAATTTTATATTGGTAAAAAAGGAATTAATATCGGCGGGGAAATGGATGTTGACCTAACAACTGATGGACAAAGAAATACTTTGATTCAATCAAATTCTATTTCTATAGACCCACATTTTGGAATTGCTGTCGGCTATAAATCACTTTTTTCTGTTCGTGGAGGCATTTCAAATATTCAAAAATTTAATAATATTGATGAAAGTTCTTATTGGGGTTTTCAACCAAACTTAGGGCTTGGAATTGGTATTAAGGGTTTTAATTTAGATTATGCTTTTACGCGAATGGGAGCAGCAGATGCAGGATACTATACGCACGTTTTCTCTATAAATATGAAGCTTTCTAAACCTGTTAAATAGTTTTAAAAAAACTTACAGCTGAAAACGGCTGTATCATCTACAAAATTCAATTCGCCTTTCCATTCGTCTAACTTTGAAAAGAGAATGTTATTCATGTCTTCCATTTTTAAAGTAGAATATGCCTTTACGTTGTCAATTAATCGATTAACTCCAAATTGCTCTCCATCTTTATTTTCTAATTCTACAACTCCGTCTGTATAGAGAACAAAGGTCGTATTTGGACTTAAGGTTAATTTTCCAACATTAACGTAAGGTAATTCATCCAGCATGCCAAGACCGATACACCCTTCATTTAAAGCAGTAATTTTTCTTCCATGAAGTAAAAAAGGTTGATTATGGCCGGCATTTACATATTTCATTTTTCTAGTATGCGCATTGTAGTGTGCTATGAAAAAAGTTATGAATTTTTCTCCTTTTGTACTTTTCATTACTTTTTTATTGAGTTCTTCCATCAAAAAAGTCATTTCGAAGCGCTGGT
>JBILAB010000063.1:0-9652 GCA_044354455.1 Crocinitomicaceae bacterium
CAGTTGAATCATTTATTAAATCATTAGGAAATTGTGCAGAAGCATTCGCCTTTACAGTAAAACTTTGTTGAATTCCAGGTAATGTTTTATCAAAGCTATTTCCACTAGTTAAATTATGATAAGATGTATGCACTGAGCGAGGCGAAAAATTAATTTGTTGTTCAGCTAAATTAAATCCAGGAAGGACAAATAAAGAAAATACATTATTAAGTGAAAATGATAGAAAGCCATCTTGGTAATTCTCTGCAGTTGGACTTCCATTATATAATTCAATTTTTAAAGAATCTGCCATTTTATTATCGAATGAATTTTTGTAGTGATCCCAGGGAACAGAAGTATAGGTTTTTAAAAGTGTGTTGAGCGGATAGACTAAAGCAAAATCTTTAAAAAGTGTATCGTTATGACTAGAAGCCGATCTTAAATGAACATAATCTATATTAAAATGATCAAGTGCACCCGCAAGTGAACCATAGTTACGAAAGCGAAATTGGAATCCTTTTTTAAAGTATTTATTGTCGCTAAGCAATACATGCGCTGCTTTAAAAGGGGAAACAGAACCTCCGTAAGTGCTCCAGATATGAAACCATTGATCTAAATCCTTTGCATAAAATTCTAAAACTAATGAGTCAGATGCTTCAGGAACATCGCCAAAACCTTGAGCTTGATATAAAAAACTAAAATAAATAGAATCAGAAGCAGAATTATTACTCAAATCAATTGGTTTTGAAGTCAGGCGATCAGCATAATTGGTAATCGAAGTGCCAATTTCATATGGAAATCCATTTTCATCTAAACCGTCAAAAGTAACTACTCCTAATGATCGAGGATCAACAGCAAAGCGATAGTTGTGGTATGCAAAATCATCTGCCCAAATTTTTGAGGGATCATTAACTGTCAAAAAAAATTGACGCGCTGAATCCTGAAAAAAATCAGGATTTGTAATCCACAATGTATCTGGAGAATCCGGAATACCAATCGTGTCATAAATATAGTACGGAGGGTATAAATTTAGCGTTTCATATTGCACAGGAAAAGAAGTAAGATCAGCAACTTTTACAGAGTTAGCCTGAAAATTACTATCTATAAAAGTTGATGTTGATGCGTCATAAACCCTATTAAATGTCTGCTGGTTTGTTAAGATAGTTGTAGAAGAAAGTGGCAAGGAACTAAGTGGTTCAATTAGCCGATAATATAAAATACTAGTAACCCCAATTGCAGTAAAATCTCCCTGGTATTTTTGAAATTTATTAGTTGAAAATTCATCATAAAAAGGGAGCAAAAGGGTATCCGTTGAAAAAATAAAAGTACTATCTATTGAATTTGTGCCTGTCTTAAGTAAAGGCTTTTTATTGAAATTTATAGAAGGATTTGTTGTCATATGGCCTATTTCCAATCCTTGGGCAAAAGAAAGAAAGGAGGAAAACATTACTAAGAAAAGGAGTCTCATTTATATAAATTTATTTATTCTTCCAGAGGATTCTTTTGCATTGAAATAGTAAACTGGGTCGATTTTAAAACTGTTGCACCCTCAATAAACTCTGGAGTTTGACTAATAATAATCGCTGAAATTGAATCCTCATGCGTGAGGCAGTCTGGACAAATAATATTGTAAGAAGTTATTCCCATTGTATCTAAAATATAAAGTGCTTCATCGCGAAATAAGCCAATTAAATTAGGTGCATTAACTGGCTCACCTAAATCATTTTGACCAACAATTAGAGTTATTACAGCACCAATTGAAATACGCATGCCATCTGTTATACGTTGTCCTTTATAAAGTTGTTCAATAACAGAGCCATTTTCCTCGCTACTTGCTCTATATTTTATAACATATCGTAAGCCTCTTCCATCTAAAATACTTTGTGCAAATTGAACTTGCTTATGAATCAAACTGGGCATTTCAATTAATTCAGTTTTTTTCGTTAGGCGCAAACCGACTACTCGGTTAGACTTAACAAAAATTAGAGAAGAAAATGTCGGTTCAACAAGTTGCTCGTAAACTGTACCTGCTGGCTTTTTAAAAAGCGGGGATTTTGCATCGTAAACACTATCAAGAATTTGATACTCTAATCCTAAATCTTCTAATTTTTGTTTTGCTGCCTCAGCACTTAAACCAACTAAATTAGGTACAGCAATTTTTTCTCCATGATTGGTAGCAAAATCTAAATAAATAATTGTGAAAAATATTGCAAATAGGTGAAAAAGAATAACCAAACCAAAGTGCTTCAAAAAATGCTTTGAAAGAACAAAAATTTTAATTTGTAAAAAAAGTGAAATAAATTTCATGGTTTAATGATCATTGCTTTACAAATATAATTATTCAAAAGAATTAGCAACTTGCGTTTTTAGTGAATTATTATTAAAAATTTGGTGATAAAATATTAGATCTATAAAAATCTTCTATGTAATCTACTGCTTCTTGAGATGAGTCGACAAGCTTGAATAAATTTAAATCCTCTTTGGAAATATTTTTTTCGGCACTTAACATTGTTTCTTCAATCCAAACAAGTAAACCCGACCAATACTCTTTTCCAACCAGTACAATTGGTCTTTTATTAATTTTCTTTGTTTGAATTAAAGTAAGAGCTTCGAATAATTCGTCTAAGGTTCCAAAACCACCAGGAAGTATAACAAAAGCTTGAGAATATTTAACAAAAATCACTTTTCTGACGAAAAAATAATCAAATAATATATTGTGAGATTGGTCTATATATGGATTATGATTTTGTTCAAAGGGCAAGTCGATGTTTAGACCAACAGAAGGTGATTTTGCTTCTTGAGCACCTTTGTTTGCAGCTTCCATAATTCCAGGGCCACCTCCAGAAATTATTCCGTATCCTAGACTCCCCAATTCATTCGCAATTTGGACACCTAATAAATAATATTTATTATCTTCAGAAGTACGTGCAGATCCAAAAATTGAAACACACGGTCCAATTTTAGATAAGCGGTCAAATGCCTCAACAAATTCTGACATTATCTTAAAAATAGACCAACTATCGTTACTTTTAATTTCGCTCCAATCTTTTCTTATCTGTTCCATTTATTTTAATTAAAATACTCAATTTGTTGATCATATTTTACTAACGATTCTAATTCCATTATATTCCACTAATATAAGGTATATTATCACTTTGAAATTTGGACTTCAAATAATTTTGACCAATATTTTCCTGTTAAATAAAGTTTTTTGTTTGTAGAATTGTATGCAATTCCATTTAAAACATTTCCATTTAATCCTTGTTTTTGTAAACTAACAAGTTCATCTGCATTCATTATTGCCTTTATTTTACCGCTCAATGGATCAATAACTGCAATTGAATTAGACATCCAAATGTTTGCATAAATCAAACCCTCAATATATTCAAGTTCATTGAGGTAATTAATTGGACCTTGATCTGAATAAACTTCAATTGTTTTAATTAATTGAAAGGTTTTGGGATCTCTGAAATAAATTCTTTGACTACCGTCTGACATAATTAAATTTTTTCCGTCATTACATAAGCCCCAACCTTCTCCAGTATATGTAAATTCTTTCTTAGATTCAAAAGTTTTCTTATCATAAACAATGCACTTTTGATTTTTCCAAGTTAGCTGATATAAATCCTCCCCTAAAATTGTAATTCCTTCGCCAAAATACGGCGCAGCTAAACCTAAATTACGTTTCATTTGGCCAGATTCTAGATCGATCTCAGCAATTTTAGTCGCTCCAGTTTGATTTGGATCACCAGTTCCTTCAAAAAGTTTACCTGAATCAAAAGCTAATCCTTGAGTAAAACTTGTTTCTAAATGTGGGTATTCATTCAGTATTTTTACACTCCATTTTTCAGGAATAATGTCTGAGAGAATAATCATTAATCGTTCATCTCTAAGTTCAGATCCATCAGAAAGTTTAGCAACTAATTCCAATGAATAAGAGCCAAGTAATCTATTCTTAGTATCAAATTTAAACTTGATAATACCCTTTGGATTATTCCAAGTTTTTAAACGTTCGCCATTTACTAATAAATCAATACTCTGAACCGCTTTAATTATTTCAAAAGGTATCGTTACAGATTGACCTGATGTCACTAGTAAGTTTTCATTAAACTGAAATTGAAATTTAGTTTCATCAGTTGTGTCATCCGAAAAAAATAGAGGAATGATAAAAGCACCTATTAATCCAAAAATTAGTGCGAAAACAAGTATTTTTTTCATTTTTTTTAACTATTACTTGCTTTTTCTATTTCCAAATTATCGATTGAACCATGAGAATCATTGTAAACAACATTTCTGTTTTTAAGTAAAATAGCCTGTGGTGATTGATGAATTACATTGAGTTCTTGCGCTATTAAGTTAGATAATTCCCGAAATTGAATAAGATCTAAATAATAACATTCTAAATTAGAAGAATTTTGCAAGCCATGAGATTCAATGCGATTAAGTGCCATACTTGAAATACTGCATCTAGTGCTATGTTTAAAAATCAGCTGGGAAATTTGGGCACTTCTATCTACTATTTCTGCCAATTGTTCTATACGCTGAAGTTGAATCCATGCCATAACTAGATTACTGCTTTAAATTGGTTTAAAAATCGAATGTCATTTTCTGAATAAAGACGAAGATCGGTAACACGGTATTTTAACTGGGCAATTCGCTCAATTCCCATTCCAAAAGCAAAACCAGAATAAATTTTAGAATCAATTCCACTTGCCTCTAAAACACTTGGATCTACCATTCCACAACCCAATATTTCCAACCAACCAGAATATTTACAAACATTACAGCCTTTTGAATTACAAAGTGTACAGGAAACATCCACTTCAGCACTTGGTTCTGTAAACGGAAAATAAGATGGCCGAAGGCGAATTTGAGCTTTTTCACCAAACATTTCACGAGCGAAAAAAAGCAAGGTTTGTTTTAAGTCGGCAAAAGAGACGTTTTTATCAATGTATAAGCCCTCAAGTTGGTGAAAAAAACAATGAGCGCGGGCAGAAATTGCTTCATTTCGATAAACCCGGCCAGGAGAAATTGTGCGAATAGGAGGTTTTGAATTTTCCATTACTCTAACTTGCACTGAACTTGTGTGCGTTCTTAGTGCCATTTCTTTTTCTCCTTTTTCAATGAAAAAAGTGTCTTGCATATCACGAGCAGGATGTTCTTCCGCAAAATTTAAAGCCGAGAAATTATGCCAATCATCTTCAATTTCAGGTCCTTCAGAAACAGTGTATCCAATCCGAGAAAAAATCGAAATAATTTCTCTTTTTATCAAGTTTAGAGGATGGTGACTTCCAATAGCAGCATCTTCACCTGATTTTGATAAGTCACTTGATTCATCTTGAACACCAAGCTGCAAAAAATTTTGCTTTTCAAGGGTGATTTTCTCTTCAACTTCAGCACGTAAATCATTTAGCAAGAGACCAATCATTCGCTTTTCATCATTTGGTACAAGTTTCAAATGCGCATATAATTCTTTCATTATTCCTTTTGAGCCAAGAAATTGGATTCTAAAAGTTTCTAATGACAAAGATGAATCAATTACAAATTCGGACATTTTTCTTCGGACTTGGTCAATTTGATCTTTCATGACTTATTTCGTGTAACTTTTATTAGATTTAGAGCGTTTAATAGTTCTATGTTATTCATCTTTTAAAGATTATTACAAATGTAAAATAAATAACTTGTTATTAATAAAACGAAAGAGGCATTTGTTACAGATAACGATTTATTTCTTTTTTGGGAAAAAAAGATAAAGAAATTTTTAATAAAAAATAACATTTAAAAATATTTCAATTGAGAAAATCAATGCTAAAAAACAAAAAAAGTTTTAATGCTTGAAAAAAAAATGTAAATTTGAAATTCAAACTAAAAAATGAAAAAAGGAATATCGCTTATTTTTCTTCTTTTTGTTGTGTTAACACTGACAAACTGTAAAAAAGAAGATTCAATTTTAAAAGTATTTGTGCGTTCAGCTAGTAACCAACTTATTAATGGTGCAAAAGTTATCGTTATCGGTGATCAGCAATCAACTCCTCCAACTGGAGCATTTGTAGATACTGCTTATACAAATTCATCAGGTTTTACTACAATAAATATGGATAATTATTTTTCTTCATCAGCTAATACAACTGGATACTTTGATATAATTGTCAAATACAACTCGAAAGTTGGTGCTGGATATTCAAGATGTAGAATTCACTCAACTTCTGTTGAAACTATTTACCTAGAAAATTAAAAACCAATAGAAATGAAAATTACCTTATTTTCCTTAATTATTCTTGCCATAACTAGTCTTAGTTCTTGCAGGAAACAAGCTGATACAATCGCTAATATATATGTTAAAGATGAAGCAAGCCTGAATGTAAGTGGGGCAACTGTTATTCTTTTTGGAGAAAATACGACTGGTTTACCAAATCAAATTGTAGTATTTGATACAGCTTACACAAATTCTGCAGGAATGGCGACTTTTGACTATAATTATTTATATAAGCCAGGGCAAGCAGGTGTTGCTGTTTTAAGTATTAAAGTTCAAAAAGGAAATAAGAGCGGAATTGGAATTATTAAAGTTGAGGAAGAAAAAGTAAATGAAGAAACTGTCTTCATACAACCTTAAGCTCTGATTTGTCTGATTACTTTTTCTTGAGATCTTAAAATTTCAGTATTAATACTTTTGTCTCTCAAATCCGACAAGTTTAAATCGTAAAAATTTATATTGTTTCCCTTTTGTACAATAAGTGAATCTAGGAGCTCTATTTCAGGATTATTTTTTTGAAGTTGATTAATGATTAAATTTAAATTAATCATATCCATTAAAATTGAGGAAGAAAAAGTAAATTGTGCTTCTCTCACCTTAACTGATAGTTCTACTGTACTTTCTAAATTATTAAATCTTAAAGATTCAATTTCGTAGCTTGTTCTCATAGTATTCTTTATTTATATACCAAAAGTATTTAATAAGGCCGTAAACAATTTACGAACATTAAAAAGCTCATGATTTAAGAATGAATGTTAAATTTGTAGAATGGAAGATCAAGGCAATATGCCCTTTTTAAATCACTTGGAAGAATTGAGATGGAGACTTGTGCGAGCTGCTGTTGCTATCCTTATTGTCGGCACGGTAATTTGGTTTTACCAAGAAACAATTATTAATGTTGTCTTTCTTTCTATGGCGAAGAAAGAGTTTATTACCTTTCGAATCATGTGTCAGTTTTTTGGTGTTTGTATAACTGAAATACCAATTAAATTTCAAAGTATGACGGTATCAGGTCAATTTTCCTATGCCTTAATGATGAGTTTTCTTGGCGGAATAGTTGTAACATTTCCTTATCTTTTCTATCAAATTTGGGCTTTTGTAAAGCCTGGACTTAAATTTAAAGAAAAAAATCTCGCGCGTGGAATTGTTTTTTATGTTAGTTTATTATTTTTTTTAGGAATTATTTTTGGCTATTATATTGTTGCACCCTTAAGCATTCAGTTTTTTGGCTCATACCAGATGAGTAGTAAAATTGAAAATATTTTTACGGTAAATTCATATATGAGTACCATTTTATCAACTGTTTTTTATTGTGGACTTTTCTTTCTTTTACCTGTAGTAACTTATTTACTTACAAAAATTGGACTTTTTGATTCTGCATTTTTAAAAAAATACAGAAAGCATGCTATCGTTATAATTTTAATTTTAGCTGCAATCATTACTCCGCCAGATGTGATTTCTCAAATAATTGTATCTATACCTATATTAATTTTATACGAGATTGGGATAGTTGTCTCAAAACGTGTCGAAAAACAAAAAAAGTAGCTAATAGCTTGAATTATATGTAATTTTGTCTTGTGAAGTTATATACTCAAAATATTCAAAAAACTTACAAAGGTAGAAGTGTTGTAGACGGTGTTTCTATTGAAGTAAATCAAGGGGAAATCGTTGGCTTACTTGGTCCAAATGGCGCTGGAAAAACCACTTCTTTTTATATGATCGTTGGACTTGTTAGGCCTGATAAAGGAAATGTTTTTCTGGATGAAACAGATATTACAAAAATTCCTATGTATAAAAGAGCTCAAATGGGAATTGGCTATCTGCCTCAAGAAGTTTCTGTATTTAGAAAACTAAGTGTTGAAGATAATATCATGGCTATTTTGGAAATGACAGATTTAAAAAAACCTGAAAGGAAAATAAAGTTAGAAAAGTTACTCACTGAATTTAATTTGGTTAATGTTCGAAAAAACATAGGTGACAAATTATCAGGCGGTGAAAAAAGACGCACAGAAATTGCAAGAGCACTTGCTACAGATCCAAAATTTGTACTTCTAGATGAGCCATTTGCTGGAGTTGACCCTATTGCTGTTGAAGATATTCAAAGTATTGTTTCAGAACTAAAAAAACGAAATATAGGAATTCTAATAACAGATCATAATGTTCAGGAAACACTTTCTATAACCGATCGTGCTTACCTTTTATTTGAAGGGAAAATATTAAAGTCTGGAACAGCCGAAGAATTAGCTGCTGACGAACAGGTAAGAAAAGTTTATTTAGGTCAAAACTTTGTTTTAAGGAATTAACTAATAAATCATTAATTTATATGATTATTTTTCTTGTTTTTACAGTTTAATTGATAATACAAAGGTTATTAGTATTAATTCGCTAAATTTGGAAAAAATTAAAACGAAACAAAATGAAAAAACTTTTACTTTCTGGAGCATTTGCAATTTTAACAATGCTTGCATTCGGGCAAAAAGCACCGAGATTAATAACCTTCCAAGATTTGATTACAACTGAGCTAAAAGCTCCGAAAATAACAGACAATGAAAAAACTGTCGGTGTAACTCTTTGGGAAGATAATTTTTCTACCCCATCAACTTGGGTTATTAATAATTCAGGGCAAACTGGGGCAAATTTTGGTTGGAATATTAACACTACTAATGAAGGCTGGTTTTTTACTACAGGAATTAGTGCTACTGGTGGTTCTGGAGGAAATAATGCGGAATTATCAAATGGTGATGCTTCAATTGGCGACCAAGCATTAGATGTAACTTATACGATGACAACAGCACAACCAATTGATATTGTTTCTTTAGGTGGTTCAAATCAAGTTTCTTTAACCTTTAGACAATATGGAGCTCGATTTAATGATTTACAAGAGATTCAAATGTCTACAGATGGAACAACATGGATTACAATTGGTGATAATTTAGATAAAACAGTGCTTTCTGCAACTGGAGGTGCTGCATACCCAAATGCTGATACAAAAACTATAAATTTAGGAAATGTTTTGTCTGCAAATCCTGCTCCAATTTATATTCGTTTTAGTTGGACAACTAATTTTCCTTCTCAAGCTACTAACGCAAATGTTTGGATTACTTATGGCTGGTATATTGATGATGTTAAACTTGTAACTAATTCTACGAATGATTTATCTGTTACAAGTTCAACTTGGGGTTCTGTTGGTTTAAATTACGCTCAAATTCCAATTACACAGATTGCACCAATTGATTTTTCTGCAAAAGTATTCAATGGTGGTGTAAACAGCCAAGCAAATGTTGTCTACACAGTTACTTCTGGAACATATTCAGGAACGAGTGCTTCAGTAAATATTGCATCTTTAGATACTGCAACTTTAGAAATAGTAACTCCATTTACTCCTGCTTCAACACTAGGAAATGTTGTTGTGACAAGTGC
>JBILAB010000246.1:0-2684 GCA_044354455.1 Crocinitomicaceae bacterium
GCAAATGTTTTTCGCTACTTACAGAACTATAAAAAAATACATTTCAATATTCCAAATTATGAATTATCAAAAAAACAATGCGATAGTCTTCATAAAACAACACCTTTTTGTATTCTTAAACTAAGTGAAAAATCAGGGCGAAAAACTAATCTAAGAATGTTTAGAATTAATTCTAGTATATCACAAGAAAACGAGTTTGGAGAATTAATAAACCAAGATATGGACCGATTTTGGTGTGAATTGCCAAATAGGGAATTTGTAAAATGCCAATATTTTGTTTTTAATCCTTTAATTATGGGGCATGTTTACTTTCCTGAAATGGAAAAAAACTTCCCTTCTACGAAATAAGGAAAAAGCTAATATTACTTAATCAATTTTCCAATTCGAACGTTTTTTAGTGTATGGAATAGGAACACTCTCTAATTTTTGCTGAATGATTTCTAAGCGCTTAATTACGTCATCTATTTTAATTCTAACTGAAGCATATTCTTCCTCTACAATAATTTTATTTGAGCGATGAGTATTTGTAACCCCTGCTGTATTTTCATATATTTGATAGCCTACCATATCCAAACGTGAACTTATACTTGGAACTGTTTCAAATTCTCGCGAGGAACGTACATTATCACCGTATAAAGCTAATTCACACTCATCTATAAGTAATTTTAAAGCTCTTGTTTCAGCTAATAATAAAAAATCAGTATTTGGATAGTTAATTAAGGCTTCGATTATAAAATCAAGTTCCTCCTGCGCTTCACCTAATAGATTGCTAGCACCACTTACTTTTCGATTTAGTTCTGCAACTTCTGCTCTAAACTTTATCAATTCTTCAGGATTCTTTGCAATTAAAGTTTGATTATTCAATCCTCTTACATTGAACATTTCCTTGTCAACTAAAACCTCAATAATTCCATTTTTAAGTAAACAGACACTCAGTGAAAATTTTCCAGGGCTCACTAAGAAACCATTTCCACCTGCTTTGATTGGATTTGTGTTATTACTTCTCAAATTCCAAGTCAAATTATTTAACCCTTTAGCTGGTGTTGATGTCATTCTTCGAATTTCCTTTCCTAAAGCATCTGAAACAATCCAAATTAACTTTGCATCTTCATCATTTTCTTCTTTTCGGATTTCATCAAAAGAAGGGTAATCGACATCTTTTTTGTCTTTTTCCAATAATTTCTCTTTTTCTTGACGAATACTTTTCAAAGTTTTAAATTCATCTTTTAAGTGAAGTGAAAAAACAGCTCCAAATTCTGGATTTTTTGCAGACCACATATTATGCCCCTGAAAACCTGTACCCTCTAATCCAAGTGGATCTGCAGGAACGTATAACAAAGCTTCTTTTACCGGGAATAAGTGTGCTTTTTTATCTAGAATTTCTTTTGAAAGAGATCTTAAAATCGTATAATTATCTAAAACATAAAATCCTCTTCCAAAAGTGGCAGCAACTAAGTCATTCTCTCTTTTTTGAATGTCTAAATCATATACTGCAATTGTTGGAAGTCCGCTTAATTTTGTCCAGTTTAAACCGGCATCATTTGAAAAATAAGCGCCAAATTCAGTTCCAACAAACAACAAATTTGGATCTACATGGTCTTGTTTCAAACAATAGGAGTTCCCTCTTTCTGGTAAATTTGATGAAATAGAAGTCCATGTTTTTCCTTTATCAAGCGACTTTAAGATATAGGGTTTAAAATCACCCTGACGTTGTGAATTAAAAACAGCAAATACTGTATTTTCATCGTGTAATGATGCAGTCAACATGTTCACCCTTGTATTAATTGGAACCCCTGGAAAAATACTATATTTCATCCAGGTTTTGCCATCATTCTCTGAAACTTGAATAAGTCCATCGTCAGTTCCGGCATAAAGCAAGCCTTTTTTCTTCGGTGATTCATCAAGTGCAATAATATTTCCATAAATTGTTGTGGAAGCATTTTTCATTACTGCATCCATCGTCCAAACTTGCCCCATTAATTTAAATTTATTTCTATCCAGTTGCTGTGTTAAATCTGGTGAAATCGCTGTCCAATCGTCTCCTTTGTTAGTCGTTTTAAATAATTTATTAGCAGCAAAATAAAGCGTTGAGGGATCGTGAGAAGAAACTAAGAGTGGTGCATCCCAATTCCAACGGTATGGAGCTTCACCTTTTCCTGGCATTGGTTGAATTGGAACTTTTTCACCCGAAACCTTGTCATAACGAACCAACCAACCATATTGTGCTTGAGCATATGTGATGTTTGGGTTTGACCAATCAGTTGCCGACTCAAAACCGTCACCGCCATTAGTAATAAACCAATCTGAATTTAAAATACCAGAAACATTTCCAGTTGCTGCAGGTCCACCCATTGAATTATTATCTTGAGTTCCTCCATAAATGGAATAAAATGGCGCTGCATTGTCTGTCGTAACTTTATAAAACTGAATAATTGGAAGGTTGGAGTAATATTTCCATTCTTTAGCATGTGTATAGGTTTCATAAATACCGCCATCGCAGCCAACAATCCAATGATCTGTATTTTCTGGATCAATCACTATACAATGATTATCAACATGCTTATTTGATTCCCCAGTTGGTTTAAATGTTTTTCCGCCATCTTCACTGTGGTGCATGTAAGTGTCCATTGCAAAAATCTTCTGCTTATTCAAAGGATCAATAAAAATTTCTTGGTAATAATTTC
>JBILAB010000064.1:0-9569 GCA_044354455.1 Crocinitomicaceae bacterium
AGGTATTTTAAGCATCTCGTTTCCTTTTGTTCAAAGTTCGAATATGGGTACAGATATATTTACTAACTATCAAAATAAAATCCGATTTACATTAAGATTAAATCCTGTTAATAAGGGAATTTTAAATCAGATATTAAACTAACTTTATACAAATAAAAATTATTATGACTGAATCAACTGAATCAAAAGTATCATTCGGAAAAGTATTTTGGCCAAGTTTAGTAGCAATTATGATTGCAAGTATTGCAGGTCTTGTATTTTTCTTTTTGATTTTAGGAGGGATTATTGGTGCTTTTAGTGATTTCGGACCTGAACCTCTCGCACTTAAAGAAAAAACAATCCTGCACATGCAATTAAAGGGCACTATTTTAGAAAAAGCTGATACTGAAATTGATCCTACAACATTTACAATTTCTAAAAGTATTGGACTTTCTGATATTTTATATGGCTTATCAAAAGCGAAAGAAGATAAAATGATTAAAGGGCTTTTTATTGATGTTTCGGATGTAGATTGTGGCATGGCAACGGCACGTGAGATAAGAAATGCACTTAAAGATTTTCAGAAAAGCGGAAAGTTTGTTGTAGCATATAACTCAGGAGAGTATATTTCACAAAAAGCATATTACATAAGCTCTGCTGCAAAAGAAGCTTTTGGATTTCCAACTTCTGCTTTTCAATTAACTGGATTAGGTGGTGAAATGATGTATTACAAAGGAATGTTGGATAAATTAGATTTAGAAGTGGAAATTATTCGTGGAAAAAATAATGATTTTAAAAGTGCTGTTGAACCATTTTTTAGAACAAACATGAGTGATTCTAGTCGTGTACAAGTTCAGCGCTACATCACCTCTATTTGGGAAGATATGTGCAACGACATTGCGCTTGACCGAAACATAAAAACGGAAGAGTTAAATCTTATTGCCGATGAGTTAAAAATTACGCGCGCTGAGGATGCTGTTTCTTTTGGTCTTTTAGATGGTGTGAAATACCGAGATGAAATGATGGACTATTTAATGAAAAAAGTTTCTGAGAAGTCAGAAGATAAGCTAGAATTTCAGAATTTTGAGAAATATGCAAAAAGAACATTTTCCAATGAACAGGATATCGTAAAAAATCAAGATCCTTCTATTGCAGTAATTTTAGCAGAAGGTGAGGTTTCTACTGACGGAGATGGCTTGAGTTCTTTCGATATCTGCAAGCTTTTTAAAGATGTTAGAAATGAAAAATCAATTAAAACTGTTGTTTTTCGTATAAATAGTCCTGGAGGAAGCGCTTTGGCAAGCGAAGAAATTTGGCGCGAGGTCGCTTTAACAAATAAAGTAAAAAAGGTAATTGTTTCTATGGGAGATGTTGCAGCTTCTGGAGGTTATTACATTGCAAGTCCAGCTTATAAGATATTTGCCGAGGCAACAACAATTACAGGGTCAATTGGTGTCTTTGGAATGATTCCTTATACTGGAAAGATGCTTCAAAACAAATTGGGCATTACATTCGACCAAGTAAGTACAAACAAACATTCTGTGCTTTCCACTAATCGCAAATTAAGCCCTGAAGAATTGGCTATTACGCAAACTGAAGTAGATCAGATTTACGATCAATTTTTAAAGCGTGTTGCAGATGGTCGCAAGATGACAAAAGACGAGGTAAACGTTATTGCTCGAGGTCGAGTTTGGACAGGGAGAGATGCTTTGCGAATCGGTTTAGTAGATCAATTGGGTGGCTTGCCTGATGCTATCGCTTTTGCAACAAATAATGCTAAATTAAAAAATCCTAAAGTTATATATTACCCACTTAAGGAAGATGATTCATTTTCACAACTCATTGAATTAATTGAAGAAGAAACAGAAAATGATGTCCGTATAAAATCAAATGCTATGCCCAAAGAATTTATGGAATATTACGAGAAATTGAAGAAAATTGAAGGAATGTCTGGAATTCAAATGAGATTGCCCTATGATTTAACAATCAAATAATCAGATTAAAATAATTTCGGAAATTTAATTGGATTTTCCTCTGTTAAAATTCCGTATGCTTTCTCAACAATGTCATCTATACTCGGTTTTGAGAAATAATCGCCATCTGATCCGTATGCAGGTCTATGATCTTTAGCACTTAATGTTTCAGGTGCTGAGTCTAAGAAATTATATGCTTTTTGTTCAACTAGGATTTTATCAAGCATAAAAGCTGTTGCACCGCTGCTAACATCTTCATCAACAAGTAATAAACGATTTGTTTTCTCCAATGATTTAGCAATAACATGATGAATGTCAAAGGGTAAAAGTGTCTGCACATCTATTAATTCGACAGAAATACCCATTTCTTCTAACGTTTTTCCTGCAACTTCACATAAATTAAAGGTGGAACCATAAGAAACGATCGTTAAATCTGTGCCATTTTGTGTGATTTCAGGAATTCCTAAGGGCTCTCTGAACTCTCCAATATTAATCGGTAAGCGCTCTTTAGTTCTATAGCCATTCAAAGGTTCTATAACCAGAGCGGGTTCATCTGCTTGCATCAATGTATTGTAAAATCCTGCAGCTTTTGTCATATTTCGAGGCACACAAATATGCATACCACGCAATGAATTAACAATCATTCCCATAGGAGAACCGCTGTGCCAAATTCCTTCCAAACGATGTCCTCGTGTACTAATTATTAATGGTGCTTTTTGACCTCCTTTTGTGCGGTATTGAAGTGTGGCAAGATCGTCTGATAAAATTTGAATTGCATACAAAAGATAGTCCAAGTATTGAATTTCTGCAATTGGGCGCAAACCTCGCATCGCTAAACCAATTCCTTGACCGATAATCGTACATTCTCGAATGCCTGTATCAAAAACCCTCAAATCACCAAATTGCTCTTGAAGTCCTTCCAAGGTTTGATTAACACCACCAATTTTTCCAGCATCTTCTCCAAAAACTAAAAATTCAGGAAACTTTTCTAATAATTTTCTGTAATTGTCTCGAAGAATAATTCTGCCGTCTTCCATGTCAATTTCTTGATCGTATTCAGGAGGAATAGCTTCGATTTTTAATGCTGATTTCGCTGATTCAGAATGAAGATGTGAGCTATAACGATCAAAATTTTCTTTAATATTTCCGCTAATCCACTCTGATAATCTTATTTTTGAGGGAGAATTCTCCGCTCTTACCATTCTTAATACTTTTCTAGCTAAGCTTACAATATCTTTGCGAATTGGCTCAATTGTTTTTTCAAGTCCTTCAATTTCTTTGGTAATAAATACGCCATTTGGACTCTCATCTGCTAAAGTTTTTAAAATAGAAAGAAGCGCTGAATAATCTATTTTAATAGAGTCATTAAAAGATTTCCATGCGCTAGTTTTTGCAAGTCGCACCTTTTCCTTTGCTTCGCTCTGAATTATTTCTAAATCTTCTGAACTTGCGAGGACTAAGCCATTTACATTAAATGCTAAAATCCATTCTTTAAATTTTTGAATGCAGTCGAAATCTGTTTCCCATTTTAAGCGTTCTTCTGATTTATAACGTTCGTGTGAACCTGATGTTGAATGTCCTTGAGGTTGATTTACCTCCATTACATGAACTAAAACTGGAACATGTTCAGTGCGCGCTAAGTGAACAGCTTTTTCATAGGTTTCACAGAGATCTGCATAATCCCAACCTTTAGTAACAAAAATTTCGTAACCAGTTTTTTCTTTTGTCCGCTGCATTCCTGCTAAAGCTTCTGAAATACTTCCTTTTGTAGTTTGAAATTCTCTAGGCACGGAAATTCCAAATCCGTCGTCCCAAATAGACATAACCATTGGAACTTGAAGAACACCTGCTGCATTAATTGTTTCCCAAAATGGTCCTTCTGAGGTAGATGCATCGCCTATTGTTCCAAATGCTACTTCATTTCCTTCGTTACTAAAATTTTTAAATTCCGATAAATCCCGTAATTGAGAATTGTTACGATACATTTTTGATGCCAATGCTAAACCAAGTAATCGGGGCATTTGTCCTGCTGTTGGCGAAATATCTGCAGCGCTATTTTTTTTTGACATTAAATTTTGCCACTCACCATTTTCATCGAGATTCCGTGTAGAAAAATGACCACCCATCTGTCGCCCAGCTGATTGAGGTTCAAATTCTAAATCAGTATGTGCATATAAACTTGCAAAATATTGTTCAATTGTTAATTCCTCAATTGCCATCATGATTGTTTGATCACGGTAATATCCAGAACGAAAATCACCATTTTGGAATTGTTTAGCAAGTGCAATTTGAGCTAGTTCTTTTCCATCTCCAAAAATTCCAAATTTTGCTTTTCCAGTAAGTACTTCTTTTCTTCCTAGAAGTGATGTTTCTCGAGATTCACAAGCCAAGCGATAATCAGCTAAGATTTGATCCTTAAATGTATTAAAGTCAATTGCTGTATTTTCACTAATTGTTGTGCTTTCAGTCATATTTTTGAAATCAGAGACAAATATACGGAAAAGTCATTTGTAAGAGAAAATTTACGAATTTTGAATAAATTATTTTAAATGGTAAAGATTGAATTGTGCGCAGCCACCCAAGAGGCAGTTTTATTAGCAAAAGAAAAGGGATTAGATCGAATTGAACTTTGTCAAAACCTTGAACAAGGGGGACTTACACCATCATTTGGCATGATTGAATATGCAATGGATTTAGGGTTAGAAACACATGTGTTAATTCGCCCAAGAGCCGGAGGATTTTGTTATTCTAAAGAAGAACTAAAAGTTATTTTTAAGGATATTATCTGCTGTAAGAAACTTGGCGTTCATGGAGTTGTAGTTGGCGTTCTAAAAAATAATTTTGAAATCGACCAAGATGTTTTAAAGCAAATAAATGCAATTAGTGGCGATTTAGTTTTAACATTTCATCGTGCTTTTGATGAAACAATAGACTGGAAAAAATCAATGGATATACTGATTAAACACCACTTTAAAAGAATTCTGACATCTGGTTTTAGTTCCAATGTAGATAATGGATTTTTGGTCCTAAAAGAAATGATAACTTATTCAAATAATCGAATTGAAATTATGCCTGGTGGAGGTGTAAGTGCTTCAAATGCACAAAAAATAATTCGTGAATTAAAACCAAAAGGAATTCATTTTTCAGCAACCACAAATACACTTTTGGATGAAGATTCTGCATTTTCAGAAAAAGTCTTGAAGGTTGATCCCAAAAAAGTAAATCGAATTGTATCAATTATCAGAGAGTAAGCCTTTATACAAAATGAACTAATCAATGTTCTATTTAGTATCTTTGCATCTAAATTAAAATAAATGGCTTTAAAATGTGGAATTGTAGGATTACCGAATGTTGGAAAATCTACACTTTTTAATTGTTTGTCCAACGCAAAAGCACAAGCTGCGAACTTTCCTTTTTGTACTATTGAACCAAATATCGGTACTATTTCTATTCCCGACGAACGTTTGGAAAAATTAGAAGTCTTGGTTAAGCCAGAGCGAGTTGTTCCTACTACCATGGAAATTGTTGATATCGCAGGACTTGTGAAAGGTGCTTCAAAAGGTGAAGGGCTTGGCAATCAATTTTTAGCAAATATTAGAGAAACAGATGCAATTTTACATGTATTGCGTTGTTTTGACGATGATAATGTTATACACGTTGATGGAAATGTAAATCCTATTCGCGATAAAGAAATTATTGACATTGAATTACAACTTAAGGATTTAGATACTATTGAAAAAAAAATAAGTAGCTTATCGCGAATTATAAAATCTGGTGACAAAGATTCAGTGAAAGAAAATGAATTAGCACTAAAAATAAAAGAAGGTCTAGAAAAAGGTATTTCAACACGAGCTTTAGATTTTACACAAGAAGAACGCGACATTGTTCACCGTTTTAATTTGATAACTTCAAAACCTGTTTTATATGTTTGTAATGTTGATGAAGCTTCTGTTAAAACTGGAAATCATCATGTAGAAAGTGTTATGAAATCTGTTGAAAATGAAAAAGCACAAGTGTTAATGATTGGTGCTAAAATTGAAGCAGATATTACCGAGTTGGAAACCTACGATGAACGTCAATTATTTTTAGACGAATTAGGATTAGACGAGCCCGGTGTAAATCGCTTGATTCGATCTGCTTATTCTTTATTGAATTTACAAACCTATTTTACGGCAGGAGTTAAGGAAGTTCGTGCATGGACAATCCTTAAGGGTATGACCGCACCTCAAGCAGCAAGTGTAATTCATACAGATTTTGAAAAAGGCTTTATTCGCGCTGAGGTCATGAAATATAATGATTTTATTTCTTTTGGCTCTGAATTGGCATTGAAGGAAGCAGGGAAATTTAAAGTAGAAGGAAAAGAATACATTGTTGAAGATGGCGATTTAATGCATTTTAGATTCAATGTCTAATTTTTTTTGATTTTCAATTAAGTAGTATAATTTTAAGGATATGATAGCAGCAAATAATCCAAATTTAAAATCGTGGGTAAGCGTTCCTGAAAATTCTGATTTTCCCATTCAAAATTTACCTTTTGGAATTATTGGAAACCACATTCTTTCAAAAAGAGTTTCTGTGAGAATTGGAGATTATGCTCTCGATTTAAAAGTGTTAGCTGAACTGGGATATTTGAAAGAAACAGGTTTTGATAGCAGTGATTTTGATGCACCTTTTTTAAATCCGATGATGAAAAAAGGAAAACTTGCAGTTCGAGGATTGCGCAATCGGATTTCAGAATTATTGCTTGATTCCTCAACTTCTCTTCAAAACAATCCTTCTCAAATTGAACAAGTACTTCATTTAATTTCAGCTGTAGAAGTGTCTATGCCTGTCGAAATTGGTGATTACACAGATTTTTATTCCAGTAAAGAACATGCTACAAATGTTGGAATGATGTTTCGGGATCCTGCAAATGCACTCTTGCCAAATTGGTTGTGGATTCCAGTTGCTTATCATGGGCGAGCATCTTCGATTGTGCTTTCTGGTCAAGATATTCACAGACCAAAGGGCCAAATAAAACCAAGTGCTGATGAAGACCCAATTTTTACTCCTTCACGACAAGTTGATTTTGAGTTAGAAATGGCTTTTATTACCTTCGATGGAAAACCACTTGGAGATTCAATTTCAACAGAAGAAGCTGACTCTTATATTTTTGGACTCTGTCTTTTTAATGATTGGTCGGCGCGCGATATTCAAGCTTGGGAGTATGTTCCTTTAGGTCCATTTCTAGGAAAAAATTTCGCCTCTTCTATTTCTGCTTGGATTGTAACTTTAGATGCCCTCGAACCTTTTTCTGTTGAATCGCCTGAACAAAATCCTAAGGTTTTGCCTTATTTGGAATTCGATGGAAAAAAAGCATACGATATTCAACTTCAAGTTGGAATTCTTACAAATAACAAAGATGAAACAGTAGTTTGCAATTCTAATTTCAAATACATGTATTGGAATATGGCGCAGCAATTGGCGCATCACACTTCAAATGGTTGTAATATTCGTTGTGGCGACTTATTAGGATCTGGAACAATATCAGGAAAAAGTGAAGACTCTTTCGGTTCTATGCTCGAATTAACTTGGCGAGGGACAAAACCCTTGAAAGTAAAAGATGGCTCTGAACGCAAATTTATAAATGATGGTGACAGCGTTATAATGCGTGGTCATTCTGAATTAAATGGTGTTCGTATTGGTTTTGGCGAATTGAAATCTAAATTATTACCCGCAAAATAATGCAGGAATATAGTCCAGAAATCGCTATTGATGTTGAGCAAGAGCGAAAAGATATCTTAAATGCATTTAAGGGCTTATTACGCGCTTTAAAAGATCGCTCAAAAGAAGATACACGACTTATTCGTAAAGCTTTTGATGTTTCACTTGAAGCACATAAAGATATGCGCCGTAAGTCTGGTGAACCATATATTTACCATCCGATTTCTGTAGCGAGAATTTGTGTTGAGGAAATGGGACTTGGAGCTACTTCAATTGTTTGCGCCTTGCTTCATGATACAGTAGAAGATACACATATTACACTTCAAGATGTTGAAGATCTTTTTGGATCGAAAGTGCGACTTATTATTGATGGACTGACAAAAATTCCAGAAGTTTTTGATGAAAACGCATCGATTCAAGCTGAGAATTTCCGGAAAATGATTTTAACAATTTCAGATGATTTTAGGGTGGTTCTTATAAAATTAGCCGATCGCTTGCACAACATGCGGACCTTGGGAAGTATGCGCCCAGAAAAACAATTAAAAATTGCTTCTGAAACAAAATTTCTCTATGCTCCATTAGCGCATCGCTTAGGATTATATTCTGTAAAATCCGAATTAGAAGATTTATCAATGTTGTATTGTGAAACCGATATTTACAATGAAATAGCTCGGAAATTAAAAAATACTGCAGATGTCCGAAATCGTTTTATCCGACGATTTATGGCACCAATTAAAGAAACTTTACTTCATGAAGGATATATATTTGAAATAAAGGCACGCACAAAGTCAATTTCATCGATTTGGAGAAAAATGCAGTTTAAGGACATTCCTTTTGAGGAGGTCTTTGATATTTTTGCAATTCGTATTATTTTGGAAACACCTGTAGAATTAGAAAAACCAGATTGTTGGAGAATTTACAGCATTGTTACTGATTATTATCAACCGAGTCCTGAGCGATTGAGAGATTGGATTTCAACTCCCCGTGCTAATGGATACGAATCATTGCATACAACGGTAATGTCGCCAAATGGTAAATGGATCGAGGTTCAAATTCGTTCAAAAAGAATGGATGAAATTGCTGAAAAAGGTTTGGCAGCTCATTACAAATACAAGGAAATAAATAATGAGGATAATAAGTTTGATCGTTGGATTGCAGAAATCAGAGATCTTTTAGACAATACCGAGGCCACGGCAATGGATTTCGTAAATGATTTTCGACTAAACTTATTTAATGATGAAATTTATATTTTTACTCCTAAAGGAGAATTAAGAGTTTTACCAATTGGGTCAACAATATTAGATTTTGCATACGATATCCATACTGATATTGGAGATAAATGTATCGGTGCAAAGGTTAATAATCGCCTAATGCCACTAAGTTATCAGTTAATTAATGGCGATCAGCTGGAAATTATAACTTCTCCAAAACAAAAACCAAATGAGGAATGGCTTCGTTTTGTTGTAACAGCTCGTGCAAAGCAAAAAATAAAGTCTTCTTTAAATGAAGAACGAAGATTAATTGTAGAAGATGGCCAAGAAATTTTGTCTCGAAAATTTAAACAATTTAATCTGCGAAGCACCAACCATAATATTTCATTTTTAGAACGTTATTTTAATTTATTAACCACCTCAGAATTATACTTTAGAATTGCAAAAGGAAAAATAGATCTCGCAATACTCAGGGAGCAGGAAATTGTCGATGGAAATATTAAATTAACCAGAAAAGACAATTTAAAAAAGCCGAATCTTGTCGAAAATAATTTTGAGGGAATTGATACCAAACATGATACAATTTTAATTGGCGATGATTTTAAAGGTTTTGAATACCACTTAGCGAAATGCTGTAATCCTATTCCAGGAGATATTGTTTTTGGATTTATTACGATGAATGATGGCATTAAAATACACCGTG
>JBILAB010000065.1:0-9549 GCA_044354455.1 Crocinitomicaceae bacterium
GATTGTTTGCATTTGTTTTATAATCTGCAATATCATCGTCTATGTAGTCCGAAAGATCGAATTCATCGTCTGTATCATTTTCTTCTGTATCATCTTGATTGTCAAACTCATCTTCAAGTTCATCTGATCCCTCCTCTAATGCTGGATTTTCCTCAATCTCTTGTTTAATGCGTTGGTCTAATTCCATTGTAGGAACTTGCAACAATTTCATTAATTGAATTTGCTGCGGCGAAAGGCGTTGTTCGAGTTTTTGTGAGAGAAATTGTTTTAATGCCATTGTGTTTGCTCAATACACTCAAAGATAAGTTATTTTGTGCATTTTCCCATTGACTGTGGGATTAATTTACAATCTTTTGCTTGATTACTTGATATATTTCCCAAGTTGAGCGATCATATACATAAACCAAAATATGCATGTTGGAAGCATTATAATTTCCATCTAATTGATTCGGAACTACAAAACTATAATTTACGTAGTATTTACCATTTATTAAATATGAATTTTCAAGAATTCTTCCAAACGCTTGATTATTAAGATTTCCCCTATGAATGTCGCGGTGTATATAATTTTCATTGTGTGAATTATCACTCATTTTTTGATCTCCCACCAATGAATCTTCAATTATGTAGGCAACTATCCCCAATTCATTTGACAATGATTGATTTAATTTTTCTACCTCAACATGCAAGAAAGCACCTTTTGTTTCCGCATAATAATTCAATTTTGATTGGATATTTACATTTAAAACATTTTCCGTAAGCTGGGTGCTAACCATTGACGACCAAGAATTAGGACCTTGAAAAATAGCTCCATTTGTTACACGATTTATCGTTCCTCTTGGATTTCCAGGAAATCCACCATCATTTGTTCCGAAATAAGTGCCAATTTCCAATCCTTGAGGATTTGTGAAATCTAATGGGTAATTTGGTGGATCTATTTGCTGAAAATCGCCAAGACCTGTTGGTCCTGCATGAATAGAAGTTGTAAAAACACGGGTAGGATTTGCTAAATGTAAAGAATGAGCAAGTTCTGCAGCTGCAGGACAAAAAACACATTTATGTCCTGTAAAATCTTCAATTAAAATAGCGCGATTATTATTTGTGTTGGGCATAAATTCTGGCCACTCATTTGCAAGATAGTCACTCCAGTTTCCTGGATAAAGTGTTGTATCTAAATCTAAAACTTCAACTTCAGGATACGGATTTGAAACTCTGTCGCAACTACAAAAAATAAGTGTAGAAAGAATTAAACAACTAAAAAACAGACTTTTCATAGTTAAAAACTTTGCGTGAAACTGAAGGTTAAACCATTATTAGCAGGAACAAATCGGCAGACTCCACCAACACAAAATAGACCTGCTCTTTGGCGACCATAAGAAACTGTAAATCGTGTTGCATCTTTAATATAGCCGCATGTTATTATTGGATAATGTATGCGTTTTGATTCAAGGGGATTTCCATAATTGTATTGATCCATAAAACTGAAAAAATAACTCGGCGAAATACTGTATTCGACCAATATTGTTGCCCAATTCCCCTTGTCTTTAATAAGACCATTTGCTTTTTCGACAAACATTCCTTGAAGCTCAGTGCGAATAGAATTTGTCTTATTAATTTTATATGCTGTCTCTATGACGCCAACATGAGATGAAATAATCCCCGCTGCATCATTTGATATTTTTGCAACGTCATTATTGATTGTAATGTTAAAGTATGAAAAAATGAAACTCAGATTTTTATTGATTTTTTTTGTCACATTAACATTTATATCTCTCCAATACAAACTATCACTTTTATCAAAGGGTCTCGTTATGTAGGCAACACCTGTCGAGTCTAGAGGATTAATGGATGAGGTGTGTTTTATTGGTTGATATGTCGTAGAAACATTAAAATTCACAGAAGTTCCGTATTTTCCGCCAATTTTCGTTCCTTTTTTAAAGGTATAAAGAACATCTCCTTGAAAAGCTACTTCTCCTAAAAGCTGTGTAACATAAGGATATAAAGTTGAAACAAGATTATAGGTATGTGTTTTGTTTAAGGAGGGCAAATAATTAATCAGAACATCTTGTAAGTCTTTCGTTCGGTCTGAGCGGTAGCTCATATTATCAACGGATTTACCCGATAACAATATTCCAAGACCTTTTTTTGTATAACTAAGGTTAAAAACAGAGGCATGGCCGTAATTGTAAATTTTAGAATTATCATTCGAAGGGTCTTGTTCTTTAATGATGTATTCCCCATCTAAGGTTACGTTTTTATAACGAAATTTAGCTCGTGCTCCATAAGCTCCTACATTTTTTGGTAAGATAAGCGATGGATCATCGTCAACCTGGAATTTACTTACGAAAGAAGTTCCAAAAACCATTGTCAAGGGAAAACCCTCTAATTTTTTTACAGCCTCGTTTAAGTTAATTTCTCCATCAACACCACGCACAATCCCATCTCCATACATTAATTTCCCTTGTTGAAAGGATAAGCGTTGGTAACCATATACCCCTTTTAAAACAACTCCTCTTTTTGGTCTGACAATGAGCCTCATTCCATCTAATAAATTATCATAACCTAAAGCTCGATCTTCATAAGCTCTTAACACCAATCCGCTTCCAAATTGCTCGTAAAAAGTTCCAAGGGTTACATCAACTAAATCATTTGCATATCCAACATAACGCATCCCAATTCCGGTTCCATCAAAACGATTTGGATATCCTTGAATTCGAGGTAAATAAGATTCTACACGCAGACCTGCTTTAAACTTTCCATGCGTGTAAAAAACATTCATGTATGAATTAATAAGTCCTTTTTGATCTGGCTGAGTGGCGCCGATTAAGCTATCATTATTTAAATTTTGAAAAGTACTTTCTATATTTCCACTGATATTTGCTTGACTAAATAATAAAAACGGGGATAAGAATATGGCGAAGAAAAAATATTTCATTGTTAAACTTTATTTCAATCTAAGTTTCTTTATTTCTTCATATAATTTTTCTTCATCGCCAGGAGCATAATTGTTGTGTGAATAAACAATTGTTCCATCTGTATCTACTAAAAAGGTATGAGGGACATTGTTAACGCCCATTGCTCTTTTAAAATCCCCATTTGGATCAAGTAAAACAATGTACTCCCATGCTTTTCCATCAACATAAATAGCCACTTGACTTTTTGTTTTTTCATCATCAATTGATACAGCCACTAATGTAACGCCAGTTTCTGCTTGCCAATCACTGTAGAGATCGTTAATTGCATTTAATTCTTTTTTGCAGGGAGCGCACCAAGTTGCCCAAAAACTAAAAACAATAGGGCCTTTTAGACCTAATTCAGCTGTATTTACAACTTTCCCTTTGTAATCTTTTAATTTTACGCTCGGAAGTTTTTTGGTAATACTCTCATTATTTTCTATCTCATTTTGTGAAAAAAAATGAGAAAAAGAAAGAAAAACAATTAGAAAAGAAAGATATATTTTCATTTTAGGAAATTTTAGGAAAAGTAAAATCAAAAACCTTGCGGTGCTCAAAGATATAAAAAAATCAAATGATTCAATTGAATCTAGTGCTTTGTACTAGCAAATTACTTTTAGTTTTTGTTTGTGTACTATTATTTCAAGAGAGGTGTTTCCCTTTATTTCGCCATCTATATTAACTATTTCGGGGCATTGAGTTTCGATTTTTATGTGATTTGTTTGAACATATCTCAAATAAGGACTTTTTAAATGTTTTCCACTAAATATTTTAGGGAAAAGCATTAATAGCTTCAATCTTGTTGTCTTTTCTACAATTAAAAAATCAATTAGTCCATCATTTAATTTTGCTAATGGAGCCATCTTCATTCCTTTTCCAGTAAATCTGGTGTTGCAAGCTAAAAGAAAACAATAATCTTTAGCATGAATTTCTCCATTGAAAGAAATTTTAGCAGTTAATACTGGGGGTGAAATTATTTTCATAATCGTTGCAATATTATATCTTGCAGGGCCAAAAAAACGCATTTTTTCAGCTAAAGTATTAATGTGAGATACAAGTCCACAACCAACAATGTTAAAAGCCCACATGCTATTTTCGCTCATTTTAATTTCAGCTAAATCAACCAGCATTTCTTTCCCATTTAATAATCTTTGTGTAGCTATTTCAACACTTAAACAATCGAGATCGTGACAAAATGCGTTACCAGTACCACAAGGAAAAAGCATAAGTGGTTTAGAAAGCCATTCTGACTTTAGCATAATCGCATTTATTATATCGTGCATTGTACCGTCGCCTCCAAAAACGGCAATTTTCTGAATTTTATTTATTTCATAAATAGTTGTAAAATTTAAAAAATCTTCTTTATTTTTTCCTTCAAAAAATTCGGTTTCATATCCGTTTTTCCGCATTATTTCAATAGTATTTTTTGCTATTAACATAGCTCTACCTTTTCCAGCAAAAGGATTTACTAAAAACAAGTTGATGTTTGGAGACGAACTCATTCTTGAAAAACTATTTTTAAAAGATAAAATAATAAAGTCTAAAAGTGGTGATTCTTATTATAAGAACGTTCTTTCTTAAAGACAAATATGGGAAAAGAATTAGTTAGATTAATAACTTATGGTTAAGCTGCTATATTTTGTTAGCAGTTTGCCATTTAAATCTTTAGCACTGATATAATAAACATAAGTCCCAGCAGGAGAAAGCTCACCATTTGTTGCGAGTCCATCCCATGAAAAATTTGGATCATTGGAGGTGAAGATTACTTTATTTGCTTGATTTAAAATTACAACAGAGAATTCTGTCACTTCACCAATTTTGATGCTTAAGAAATCATTTTTACCATCGCCATTTGGCGTGAAAATATTTGGTAAAAGAACAGTTGATTCTTTCTCTTTTGTTTTGATCTCGGGTTTAGCTACTATTTCGCTGGTTGAAGTGGTGTTATTTCGAATAATAGGTTCTTGTTGCTCGATTTTTTGTGGACCTTTCTCTGTAACAATTTCTTTATTTATATCAATTTTGTTGCTTTGTTGAAATTCCGAATTTAAATCAGACTCATATTCTGGTGTTGAAAAATCATACTCGCAGTCAAGACGCTGCTCTAGTTGTTCTGGAACGAGTTTTTCTTCTTCTTCTATTTTAAGCGAATCAATAGTAATAATTCTTTGCTCTTGCGGGTTCTCTTTTTTAATAGGTGTTAGTACCGAATTTTTATCGTTTACTAAATAAAAAGTAACAAGTGCGACTGCAGAAACACTTGCAGCAATAATTATTTTAGTTGCAGTAGACATAGATGAAGCTACTACTGAACTTCCTCCAATAGATGATGAAACAGAAGTCCATAGATCAGCTCGAACAGGAACTTCGTGAGAAGTAAGTTTTTCCTGAAACAACTCTTTTATATAATCTTTTTCTATCATTATCTTTTATCAATTCTATTTTTTAAATATGCTCTAGCTCTCAAATATTGTGATTTTGATGTGCTTTCTGAAATTTCCAGCTGAGTAGCAATCTCTTGATGAGCATATCCTAAAATCGCAAACTTTTTAAAAACGACTCTATATCCTTCTGGCATATCTTGTATTAGCTTCATCAAATCATCTGCCATCATTTGTTCTTGAACAAAATCATTGCTTTCTAATTTATATTCAACTTCCTCAACGCTAACGTTTAGTAATAACTTCTTATTTTTTTTTAATTCATCTAAGCAGGTATTTACTATTATTCTTCTAATCCATCCCTCTAAAACTCCACTATTTTTATAATTTAAAAGATTAACAAAAACCTTAATAAATCCGTCTTGAAGAGCATCTTCTGCTTTTTCGGTATTTTTCATATACCTCAAACAAACTGAGAGCATTTTAGGAGCAAATTTGTCAAACAACGCTTTTTGAGCTCTGGAATTTCCTTTCAAACATTCGTTTACCAATGAAGTATCATCCATGACTCGGAATTATAGACTAATGAACTGGAAAGGAAGTTGCATACACGTAAAATAAATAATTAAACTCAGCTAATTCTTAATATCTTAAACCGTTAAAAAAATGATTTTTAAAAGCAAATATATCAAATTCGCAGAACATTAATCTGATTCAATTGCTTTAAAGGTAAATAAATGACTACTAAAAAAATCATTCAATTAGGTAGTATAAATTTTAATAAAAAGAGCTAACTTTGACTTACAACTAAATTTTCTAACAATGAAATCATTTCTTCTTTCCGTCTTCATATTACTCGCTCAGTTTACTAGTTCTCAAATTAAATTAAAATCATCAGCCCCCTTAATGGATAAAGTCTTTCCTTGTACGCAGGAATCCTCACTATCCTTAACTGACATTAAAAAAGAAAATGGATTGATAGTAATCTTTAGCTGTAATACCTGCCCATTTGTTGTAGGAACAGAAGATTTCCCAGGCTGGGAAAACCAATACAACCCATTATACAACATGGCCTTAAAAGCCAATATTGGTTTCGTTTTAGTAAATTCTAACGAGGGAAAAAGAGCTGGAGTAGATTCTTTTGAGGAAATGAAATCCCATGCAAAAAAGATGGCGTATCAAATGCCTTATTTAATGGATGAGAAATCAGAATTGGCAAATTCAATGGAGGCAAAGACAACTCCGCATGTTTTTTTCTTCGATAAAAATAATAAGCTTATTTATGCTGGCTCTATTGATAATATCTGGGATAATAAACGAAAGAAAGATGAGCAGTATTTAAGTATGGCCATTCAATCTGTTTTAAATGGTAAAAAGGTTAAACCAAATTATACAGCACCAAAGGGTTGTAGTATTAAAAGAGTATCAAAATAAAAATTAAAGTAATACAATGACCAAGTCTTTTTTTCTATCGTTTTTTTTACTTTTAAGCTTAGTGACTTTCTCTCAGCAAGGTGATGGAGGGCTTCCTAAAACTTTTAAAGAAGTTGTCGATTATAATAAAATCGATAAGCGTGTCTTTGATGAACCGAATATAACTGCCTTAAAGATTGAAGATTCTCTAACCGACAATTCGGGAACTGCACCTTGGCGCTTTGGATTTAATAATAATACGAACATCAACATCACAAATTCTGGAACTTGGATTAATTTACCAAATGGAGATAGAATTTGGCAACTTGTTGTTGTTTGTAAAAATGCTTTGACAATCAATTTAACTTTTTCTCAAACGCTTATTCCTACAGGAAATGAATTGTATGTCTATAATCCAAGTAAAGACTTTATTCTAGGAAAATTTACAGCATCTCATCTATATAATGGTGAGTTGGGAACAGAATTAGTGCCTGGAGAAATTACAATTGTTGAATATTTTGTGCCTAAAGGATCTTCTATTGGAAATGTAAATATTTGTACGGTTACGCATGGCTATCGAACACCAAATGAATTTCTACTTAAAGCTTTTGGTGGCTCTGGAGCCTGTAATGTTAATGTTAATTGCCCAGAAGGTGCTGCTTGGACACAACAGCGAAATAGCGTTGTTATGCTAGTTTCTGGGAGTAACGGTTTTTGTACTGGGGCCTTAATTAATAATACTTTAAACGATGGGAAACCTTATGTTTTAACGGCTAATCATTGCTATAGTAATCCTGCCACTTGGATTTTCCGATTTCAATGGGAATCTACTTCTTGTATAAATCCTTCAACTTCACCCACATTTCAATCATTGTCAGGCGCTGTTTTAAGAGCACAAGGAACACCATCCGACTTTTGTTTGGTTGAAATTACAGGAGGCTTAGTTAATGGCTCTGTTCCAGCAGCTTACACTCCTTACTTTTCTGGTTGGGATAATACTGAAACAATTTCTCCATCAGCAGTTTGTATTCATCATCCTTCAGGGGATATTAAAAAAATTGCTATAGAAAACAATGCATTAATTTCTACAAGTTTTGGAGGAAGTCCATCTAATAGTCATTGGGGTGTGCTTTCTTGGGACTTTGGAGTCACTGAGCCCGGATCTTCAGGTTCGCCACTTTTTAATCAAAACCGCAGAATTATTGGACAATTACATGGAGGTGCTTCAGCATGTGGCGCATCAGTTTTATCAGATGAATACGGGAAAGTAAGTGTCTCTTGGAATCCTGCGGGAAGTACTTCTAGCGGCCAATTGAAACATTGGTTAGACCCAAATAACACCAATGCAAGTTTTGTAGACGGCTATGACCCATCAAATGCCCCAACAATAACGCTTGATGCAGGATTAAGTAATTCTGCTTTCATACAAACATCTCTTTGCGGTTCTAATTATATTCCAAATGTCACTATTTCTAATGGTGGCAGTCAAACAGTAACTACTGCATTTATTAGCTATTCAATTGATGGTGGAACTGCACAAAATTATAATTGGAATGGAAGCTTAGCTCAATTTCAAACGCAAGTAATAAGCCTACCAACCGTTCAATTACTTCCTGGCAATCACACTTTTTCTGCTACTGTTTCTCAAGTGAATAATGGAGTTGATGAATTATCAATTAATAATGCTACGAATACTCAATTTGTTGCTACAGCCATAAGTCAAACTTCAGACTTGCTCAAAGTTACGCTGCTAACAGATAATTATTCTTCAGAAACATACATGGAGGTACTTTCAAGTAATGGCACGGTAGTTTGGTTCCAAGGAAATGAAAGTTTTGCAGGGTCGTATGGGACAAATAACACGCCCGGTCCAACTGATCCTACAAGTCCTCTTTTAGATAATACAACTTACAATTGGGATGTGCCTCTTTCACTTAACGATTGCTATACATTTAAAATCTATGATTATTACGGTGATGGTCTATCTGGATTCATAGCAGATGGTAGCTTGTCTTTGGCAAATCAAAACAACATAAATTTTTATACACTTAGCATCCCTAATTTTGGAGCAGAACTTGGAATAGTTTTTAAAAATATTAGCACTATAGGATTAGTAGAAAGTGAAAACCACGAATTAAATGTTTTTCCAAATCCAGCAAATGATTTACTGTTTATTTATTTACCTTCTTCTGCAAAGCAAATTAGCATTGTAGATATTTATGGAAAATTAATTTACAGCGAACCTGCATTATTTGAGTCCCATGAATTAAAAATTTCTTCTCTAGCAACTGGTACCTATTGGTTAAAAGTCGATTTAACAAACGGAAGAACTGCTTTAAAGCGCTTTATTAAACAATAATTTTCAAGTAGGGAATGGCTGGAATATACACACACATTCCTTTCTGTAAACAGCGCTGCACTTATTGTGATTTTCATTTTTCCACCTCTTTTGAGGTTTATAGGGAAGCGGTAATAAAAGCCATAGCTCAAGAACTAACTCTCAGGAAGAACGAAATTTCTGAAAAGATTCACACAATTTATTTTGGCGGCGGAACTCCAAGTTTGCTTTTAAAATCTGAGATAGAACTTATTATTAACACGGTCAAAGACAACTTTATTCTTGGACAGAATGTCGAAATAACGCTAGAGGCAAATCCTGAAGATATTTCAATAGAGAATTTAATTCTTTGGAAAGAACAAGGAATAAATCGTTTATCAATTGGATTACAATCGTTTAAAGAAAGTGATTTGACTTGGATGAATCGTTCTCACAATGTAGCCGAGGGAATAAAGTCTGTTAA
>JBILAB010000066.1:0-9545 GCA_044354455.1 Crocinitomicaceae bacterium
TAAGTTATGAAATGTACTATCCACACCTATTTATTGAACGATTTATATTCTCAAGAATTAGCCGATTCTCAAAACAATGGAGAGCAAACTCCTGATAACAAAAAGTATGATTGGGAAGATGAAATGAGTATTTCAAGTAGGGTTAAAGAAGTTGAAGAATTAATTGATAGCAGTTATTTTTTAGCAGGATCTTTAGGCGATGGCTCAAATTTTTCAATTGAAGTTCCAAAAATGCGTTTGCTTAAAATTACTTCTAGTGATGCTCCAGATTTATATGTTGGAGCCTCAGAAAGTATTATTTCAGAAGTCCGAATTAATAGAAATGAAATTAATTGGAAAATTGAAATTTTTATTAAGGATTTAGAACCAATGGCAAATCCTATTCCTGGAATTTATATTGCATCGAAAGAATTCCCTAAGGAATTGGTATTTTGATATTGGAATTAAAAAATATATCACATAGTTTCGATAAAGCTATTTTAAAAAAGGTAAACCTAAAGTTATTCCCCTCTGAAATAATTGGCTTAGTTGGTAAAAGTGGTGCTGGAAAATCAACCCTTTTAAAAATAGCTGCTGGACTATTAACCCCAGATCAGGGCACACTTTTTTTTGATTCCAAAAAATTACCAAGCGCTTCACAACTTTTAGTTCCGGGGTTTAAAGACTTCTCAATGGTAAATCAAGATTTTAAATTGGATTTATACCATACTGTTGAAGAAAACATTCGTGAATCAATTTTATTTTTACCAACAAACCAAAGAGAAAGAAGGGTTTTACAATTATTAAAATTGTTTGAGTTAACAAAAATAAAAGCTGTAAAATCTAATTTGATTTCTGGAGGCGAGCAACAACGCTTGGCTATTGCACGTGCAATTTCAAACAAGCCAAAAGTCTTATTTCTAGATGAGCCTTTTGGTCATTTAGATGCGACTATACGCAGAAAATTAAGCAATCATTTATTAAATATTCGGGATAAAGAGGGAGTAAGTATAGTTTTGGTTTCTCATGAAGGTCAAGATGTTCTTGGCTTGTGTGATTCCATTTGTCTACTTCGCAATGGATTATTAAGTAAAAAATATAGTCCAACAGAATTATATTATAAAAATAAAAATAATCCTCAGGCTTACCTATTTGGCCCCATAAATATAATTGAAAATAATGGAGAAAAACAAGTATTCAGACCAGATGAATATCAAATTTCTGATTCTAATGGTATTTGTTTGACTTATATTCGTTCAATTTTTGTAGGTTCGCTTTATCACAATTATTTTAAGACAGAACAGCAAGAAGAAATAATTTTGTATAGCTTTGATAAACAGCATGACATCCGATACATCAGACTTATCTCAAAAAAATAACAAACGTCCTTGGTACGCTATTTTAAGTGTTTTCAAAGATTCGATTGTAGGTTATTTTTCTGAAGGAGCATTCTTTCACGGCGCTGCTTTAGCTTATTATACACTTTTCTCATTCATTCCAATTGTCTATCTGAGCACTTCAATTTTTGGTAGAGTAGTGGGAAAAGAAAACATGCAAACCATTATTATTGATCTACTTCAAAATCAAATAGGAATTTCGGATACAAAAGGACTAATGGATTTTTTAAACAGTGTAAATTTTGATAAGCCGAGTCTTTTCCTAGAGATCGTAAGCATAGGAATATTACTCTATGGTTGCTCAGCATTTTTAGTTTCCCTTAAGCGAAGCATCAATGAATTCTTTAATATTAGCAAAAAGAAAAGACACGAGGAAAATATTATTATGGATCTTATCGGTTTTCGGTTTTTATCGGTTGCTTTTTTGGCTTTATTTGCATTCATTATCATTCTTTTGTATTTCCTGCAGGGTTTTATCTTTTATGCTTTTACAAATTATCTTCATTATAAAAATGGCTTTATAGATTTTACCTTAGAGTTTTTTCAGCACCTCATTTCAATTTTTAGTAATATTTTGATTTTTACTATTGTTTTCAAATACATTCACGATGGTTTTGTGCCTATAAAATTGGCGATAAAAGGAGCTTTTGTAACTTCAGTTTTATTGTTTTTAAGCCAATTATTAATCAAGTATTACCTACATAATTATTTTTTCCTAGGAAATATGGGTATTGCAGGGTCTCTTTTTATTTTCTTAGCTTGGGTGCATTATTCTGCACAAATTGTATTTTTTGGAGCAAAATTTACTGCCGTTTTAGCTGAAAGGGATGGAATAAAAATCAAATAAGCACTATAAAAATCCTGGCGGTTTTCTAAACTCAATTTTAGCATCTTTAAAAATAGAAGATGTATTTCTGATACTTAGTAAAAAGCTTTTATTTCCACCAATAGGCACATAATAAAATGACAGTGCCCAACAATGCAAATTTCGATTTAAGGAAATATATGCATTGGTTAAGGTTAAACTTTTTACATTTAAGTTTAGATTTCCTGAAATATTCCATTTTTTTGTAAAACTCACATCACCATTCATTACTAAGGTTTGTGTCTGAAAAAACTTTTCTTTAGATAAATTAGATATTGCTTGATTAGCATTTAAGGTATAAACGTGAGAAAGGGAAATTTTCCAAGGGATGTCAAAATAAATAGCTTGCTCAGGATGTAGTGCAAAATAATTGAAATCACTGTCCCAATTTGTATTTCTTTGTTCTCCACTTTCAGCAATTTTAGCCCGAGAACTTTTTGGAGCAAGTGTAATAGAAGTCGTTAAACTTGTATTTAAAATCCTTCCAATTCCCTGTCCTTTGACACTTGCATATGCACCTGCTGTCTTCCCACTTATTGTATCCCAAGAGTATGGACTGAAAGTTGCATTAGAAACGAAATTTATCCATGTTGCTGGACTGATTCTCAAATTCATAGCGATATTAGAGAGCTGCATAGAATCTTTTAAAAAATCATAGAATCCTGTTAGAGAAAATTGATCGATTAAGCGAATTTTTTTGAATCCTGTTAGTGTATCATTCTCTGATTTAACTTTTAACTCTAAAGAATTATTTAATCCAAATGTTAGGAGCGAAGAAGCTTGAGTATTTCCTGCAGTATAGACGCTTCTTTCAAAAGGGGAATAAATAATTGTATTTTGATTTACACCCGCATTAGAAGTTATCAAAGAATTTAGTTTTGGTACGTATCGGTATCCAATAGTAGGAGTCATTAGATGCCTCATTAGGGGCTTAGATTTTCCAATTACTCGAAAATAGGAGTACAGAATACTTGTCATATTTATACTCATGTTAAAGTCTTGAGCCATTCCCAATCTCCTTAATGTATCAATACTTGTATTGTTTGTAGTAGAATTGTATGTTTTTTCAATTTGCTGAAAATTGATTTTATTTCCATAATTCATGCTGGGATTAATCTTTAATGTACTCCCAAATATGCCCATTGTAGTCTGCAAAGTCGCATTCTGAGAAACACCATTAAAAAATTCTCTTGAAATAGCCCCAAAATCAGCTTGTTGAATTAAAGAATCCTTGAATGTAGAACGATTTTGAGCTTCCATATTATAACTTATTCCAATTCTTGAAATTGTTTTCTTAAATTCCGTATTATTGATTTTAAAACTATTTTTAAATGGAAAAATACGTGTTAGATTGGCATTAAATATGGGACTAATTAAGGAAATATTTTTAGCCAATGAATTTTGACGAACAGAAATTTTCATGCCCATCGTTAAGGGCTTTCCGGGAAATAATCGATTGATATTGATATCAGAATTAAAACTATTGTTAAAATATTCAGGATTTATCGGGTCTAAGTTATTCTTGGAATTGTTGTCAGAAATAAAATTTACGTTTGAAGAGAAATCCCAATATGGATTTGATTTTATTTCTTTTCTATGCGACCAATTTACACTTACCTTATTGTTATTTTGATTACTTGGAAATCCCGACCGAAATTGTTGGAATCCAAGAGATAGATTTCCAGAGAAAGCGTACTTTTTTGAATAATCCAAGTCGTTTCTTAAGCCCCAACTTCCACGACTGTAAATATTTGAATAAATAGAAGTTTGCATCATGTCATTTATTGGGATGTAATAACCTAAATTTTGGAACCCAAACCCATATTGAGATAAAGGAATAAATTCTGGAAATAACAATCCTGAGGATTTTTTCTTTTGATTTGGAATAATTGCAAATGGTAATCCAAGTGGGGTAGGAATTCCATTGATGTATAAATTTAAAGGCCCTGATACAATTCTTTCGTCTGGAATAATAATACCTTTTGACATTTGGAAATGATAATGTGGATTTTCTTGATCACAGGTACTTAACTTTCCGTTTCGGTAATGAACTTCCTCGTTGGATTGCCTTTTTGCGGTTTTCATTTGAAAAAAAAATTCATCTTGTTTGAGATCTAATTCTTTAAGATATCCTTTTTTTGTTTTGATATTGTAGCGCATTATTTCACAACTAATTGCTTCATTACCTTCTGTAAAACTTGGTAGTTCAATTTTATTACTGTCTTTGTCAAAACGATAAGAAGCAAGTATTTCATTGATTTTTATGTCAATTAATATATATCCTGCATTAATTGTAATATCCTCCATCTGAACTTTAGCATTTCCCACTAAGTGTATTTTCCTATTTTTTAAGTCTGCAAATAGTGTGTCATTAGCACTATAGGAAATAATGCTTTCTATTAAATTGTCATTTATCACAGCAGAATCTTTTATTTCCTGTTGTGCTGTAACAGATAAAAAAGAAAACATTATCAACAATGCAACGAAGAAAAGTTCTCTTGTTAAATGATTAGCGGTCAAAACTAAAGGCCTAAATTTGTTGTATGAATATGCATTGTGCAAAGTTATCAATTTTAAGAGAGTTTAAGAAAAACGATTTTCTTTTGAAATTATTGGTTTTTTTATTTGCTGTATTCACTTGCAGTATTTTATCCCCATTGCATTCTCAGCAGATTAAAACGGTTGTTATTGATGCTGGTCATGGTGGAAAAGACCCCGGTTGCCATGGTAATTTTGCATTTGAAAAAGAGGTATGCTTATCGATGGCCTTAAAATTGGGAGCTTTGATCAAGGAGAAGTTTCCAGAGATAAAAATAATTTATACCCGCGATAAGGATGTATTTGTAGAATTAATTGAACGAGCTAACATTGCAAATCGTGCAAAAGCTGATTTATTTATTTGTATTCATGCTAATGCAAATGCAAGTGAAGCAGCATATGGCACGGAAACTTATGTTTTAGGTCTTCACCGTACAGAAGCTCAACAAAAAGTTGCAGAAAGAGAAAATTCTATCATTGCTTTAGAAGATGATAAAGGAGCAAAATATAATGAAATTGATCTATCAACTGATGCTATTATTGTTCGACAGTTGCAATTAAAAGTTTTTTTAGATCATTCTATTTTATTTGCAGAAAAATTGCAAGGTGAATTTAAAAAATTTGGAAGATATGACAGGGGTGTAAAACAAGCTGGATTTTTAGTGCTTTATAAAACTACCATGCCGAGTGTATTGATTGAAACCGGGTTTTTAACGAATATTAACGAAGAGAAATTTTTGGGTAATACAACAGGTCAGTCAAATATGTCAGAATTGATGTTTAAAGCTTTTGAAAACTATTATTATCAATTAGCAGAAAAGAATGTTAAAGTAATTGAAAAAAATATTGAAATCTCACAAGTTGCATCTTCCTCGATTACAACAATTGTTAAGGATAGTTCCGGAGTTATTTTTCGAGTACAAATTGAGGCTTGGGATCAAAAAAAGGACAAATCTTATAGTTTATTTAAAGGTTATGATGTATACGAATACCAGCAAGATAATTTATTTAAATATTGTATTGGGAATTTTTCTAATTATCAATTGGCCAAAAACTATAAAGTGGAGTTAATAAAAAAAGGTTTTCAAAATGTATTTTTGGCAGCTTTCTTGAACGGAGAACGAATTAGTATTGAAAAAGCTATTAAATTAGCAGAAAAATAACACAGTTGAAGTTAACCAGAGAATTAAAAGTAGGTTTTATTGCCATTATAGGAATTGTTATTCTAGTAATAGGAGTTAACTTCCTTAAGGGAAATAGTTTATTTGGAGGTGATTTGGAATACTGTTCTTACTTTGAAAATTCTGGCCAACTTGCAGTTTCAAATAATGTAACTTTAAATGGAGTAATTGTTGGTAAGGTAAAAAAAATAGCCTATGTCCCAAATAATAATCCTAAAAAGCGTGTTAAAATAACCTTCTCTATTTTTAATCCTGATATAGTTTTACCAATAGGAACAACTATAGAAATCGGTTCTTTAGACTTATTTAGTAAGGGTATTTTAATAAAATTGTCTTCTGATCTTTCTAAAGGAAATTATCGGGTTGGAGCTTCAATACCAGGAACTTTAAGTGTAGATATGATTTCCCAAGTAAAGGCCTATGCCGATCCAATTTCCCAAAAGTTGCAAGGAATGATGTCTTCTATTGATAAAATGGTAATTTCTTTATCTGCTTTTTGGGACACTACAGCTACCTCAGAAATTGAGGGCAGCTTGAAACAAGTAAAATTGACAATTCAGAAATTAGGTAACGTTGCCTCCGAAATTGAAGGTTTTGTAGTAGCTGAGAGAATCCAGTTTTCTAGAATTATGGAAAATGTTGAAGGGATTACGTCAAATCTGCAAAAAAGCAATGAGCAAATAACAGCTATAATAGGAAATACAAAGAAAATCACAGATGATTTTGTTACCGCTGATTTTAAATCAGTAATACTTGATGCTCAAACAACTCTCAAAAAATTAAATTTAGTTTTAGATGATGCAAGCAAAGGCAATGGAACATTGGGTAAATTGATTCATGATGAAAAGTTATATGATGAGTTAGTTGAAACGAACAATGAACTGCAAAATCTTGTTTCTGATATTCAAGTTCATCCAGAGAGGTACATTCATTTCTCGCTTGCTGGCCGCAAGACAAAAGGGGTTCCCTTGAGCTCGAAAGAGGAAAAAAAATTGCGTAATTTATTGGATAGTATTCCTGAATAAGTATTTTTTATGTTGAAAATCATTTTATTTTCACTACTTGTAATTGTTGGATTCGGTTTCTTTGGATACAACATTTGGAAAGTTAGAAGTAATATTCTTTTGGGAAGAGATGTAAATCGCTCTGATAATTTTTGGACTCGTCTGAAGCTAATGACACTAGTTGCATTTGGACAAAAAAAAATGTTTTCTAAACCTATTCCTGCATTTTTACATCTTGCTTTATATGTTGCCTTTGTAATCACTCAAATTGAACTAATTGAAATTCTTTCAGATGGTCTATCCGGAGGACATCGTTCATTAAGTGTTTCTTTGGGAGGATTTTATACTTTCATGATAAGTTTTATTGAGATTTTATCTGTCCTAGCTTTCATTGCCACAATTGCTTTCTTGGCGCGAAGAAACATGTTGAAAGTCCCTCGTTTAAGGATGAGTGAGTTAAAAGGATGGCCTACGAAAGATGCAAATTTAATTTTGATTTTTGAAGTAATTTTATTAGTCTGTATTTTTACGATGAATGGTGCTGATGAAGCTGCTCAGGTATTGAGTTCAAATTCCAGTTATGGATTTACAGTAAGTCAATTTATTGGGCCTGTATTTTTTAGAGGGATAAAATCAATAGAAACCCTTCATTTATTAGAGCAAATAGGGTGGTGGGGACATATTATCATGGTCTTCATTTTCTTAAATTATCTGCCGTACTCTAAGCATTTTCATATTCTTTTAGCTTTTCCCAACACTTATTATTCTAATCTCGAAAAAAAAGGAAAATTTACCAATTTAGAATCGGTTACGAGTGAAGTTAAGTTAATGCTTGACCCAAGTGCAGATCCATATGCTGTAGCAGTTGATCCAAATGTTGCACCATTGAGATTTGGTGTAAAAGATGTAACAGATTTAACTTGGAAAAATCTTCTTGATGCCTATACTTGCACGGAATGTGGTCGCTGTACTTCTGCCTGTCCTGCTAATCAAACTGGCAAATTACTTTCTCCTCGAAAAATCATGATGGATACACGAGATCGCATGGTTGAAGTAGGGAATAATCAACGGAAATTTGGTAAAGATTTTGACGATGGAAAAAGTTTATTGCATTCCTATATTTCAGAAGAAGAAATTTGGGCCTGTACAAGCTGCAATGCCTGCGTGGAAGAATGTCCGATTAATATCGATCCGCTTTCGATCATAATCGACTTAAGAAGATTTTTGGTAATGGAAGAATCAAAGATGCCAACAGAATTAACAGGGATGTTGACGAATATAGAAAACAATGGAGCTCCATGGCAATTTTCACAGAGCGACCGCTTAAATTGGGCAAATGAAGAGTAATTTAATATCAAATGATTTAATTCAGATAAATGAAAATGGGAAAGCACTTTCACCTATTTTGCCTGAACATATAAAAAATTACCTTATCGATATTGATGGAACAATTTGCGATGATATTCCAAATGAAGAACCCGAAAGAATGCTTACTGCCTCTCGTTATGATGACGCTTTAGAGACAATTAACACATGGTTTAATGAAGGTCATATTATTACTTTTTTTACTTCTAGAGTAGAAGAACATCGAATTGTAACGGAACTATGGCTCAAGGAAAATGGATTCAATTATCATGCTTTGTTAATGGGAAAACCAAGAGGAGGAAATTATCATTGGATTGACAATCATATAGTAAGAGCTACTCGTTTTACAGGAAAATTTACTACTATGATTGAAAAAAGTACAAATATTCAAGTTTTTGAAGAATAAGATATGAGTTTACATGTTCCTACAATGTCTGAAATGATTGCCAAAGGTGAAACACCAGAAATTCTCTTTTGGGTTGGTTGTGCAGGTAGTTTTGATGATCGAGCTAAGAAAATCACAAAAGCGTTGGTTAAAATATTAAAACATTGCAAGGTGAATTTTGCAGTTCTTGGAACAGAAGAAAGTTGCTCTGGTGATCCTGCAAAACGCGCTGGAAATGAGTTTACTTTTCAAATGCAGGCAATGATGAACATTCAGGTATTAAATGGATATGAAGTAAAAAAAATTGTTACTGCCTGTCCACATTGCTTTAATACATTGAAAAATGAATATCCTGAATTAGGAGGTGAATATGAAGTTGTTCATCACACACAATTAATTCAAGATTTAATCAATACGGGAAAATTAGCATTGGAAGGCAGCGAAACCTACAAAGGAAAAAAAATCACTTTTCATGATCCCTGTTATTTAGGTCGAGCAAATGATGTCTATGAAGCACCAAGGAGTTTGATTGAAAAATTAGATGCAGAATTGGTAGAAATGAAACGCTGTAAATCAAAGGGTTTATGTTGCGGAGCAGGTGGAGCACAAATGTTTAAAGAAGCAGAACCAGGGACAAAAGAAATAAATATCGAGCGTACTGAGGATGCCTTGGAAACAGCTGCAGAAATTATTGCAACTGGATGTCCTTTTTGTAATACTATGATGACAGACGGCATTAAAAATGTTGAAAAAGAAGATGCTATAAAAGTTTTAGATGTAGCAGAATTAATTGCCAATGCAGCAGATCTTTAAATCACTTTTTCCTGAGTT
>JBILAB010000004.1:0-37467 GCA_044354455.1 Crocinitomicaceae bacterium
AATTTTTAACTTCTCAAAGAGAACTTCGCCCATTTGTTTCGGTGAATCTGTATTAAACTCCATTCCAGCTAATTCTTTAATTTGAGAATCTAAATCAATTAAGGTGCTGTCTAGTTCTTTTGAGTATACAGTTAATGCTTTAGAATCAATCGCTATTCCCTCCTCTTCCATTTCCATCAAGACTTCCACGAGCGGCATTTCCAGGTCATAAAATAAATTCTTGAGATGTGGTTTCTTTATTTCTTTTTCAAAAATATTTTTTAGCTGAAGTGTAATATCTGCATCTTCGCAGGCATAGTCTGAAATTTCGGAAGGTTCTAAATCGCGCATATTCCCCTGCGATTTTCCTTTTTTTCCGATGAGTGTTTCAATTGAAATTGCCTGGTAATTCAAATAGTGCTGCGCTAGAAAATCCATGTTTTGACGAGCTTCAGGATTGATTAAATAGTGAGCAATCATGGTGTCAAAAGTAGGAGCTGCAAGGGAAATACCATAGCGAGACAAGACCTTTAAGTCGTATTTAATATTGTGTGCGATTTTTTCTATTCCAGTATTTTGGAAGAAAGGCATAAATTCATGTATAATACTTTTGGCGGCGGCAAATTCCTGCGGTATCGCAACATAAAATGCTTCACGCGCTTTGTAAGAAAAAGAAATTCCCACTAAATCTGCCTGCCTTGCATCTATATTTGTTGTCTCTGTGTCAAAGCAAACTTGTTTTTGGGTAAGTAAAATTTCTAAAAGCTCTTTTCTTTCCTCTGCTGTGCTAATTAAGTGATAACTTGGTCTTTCTGTAACAATTGTTTTATACGCCGCTGTAATTACTGGTTCATGGGATTCAACCATGCTTTGCGTTCCAAATAAATCTAGTTGAGAAGAGCTGGAGCTTTGATTTTTATTGGGGATAATCGGACTTGGCGCTTGAGTCAAGGTAATTTCCTCTCCTAAAATTCTACGGCTGAGGTTTAAAAATTCTAACTCTGTAAAAATCTCTCTTATTTTGTCTTTGTCAACATCACACATGATGAGTTTTTCCTCCTCAAAATCAATTTTTACATCGGTAATAATCGTTGCAAGCATTTTAGAAACAAGGCCTTGATCTGCAAAATTTATCACGTTCTCTTGCTGCTTTCCTTTTAATTCATGGGCATTAGCGATGAGGTTTTCAATCGATCCATATTGTGCAATTAGCAGCTTTGATGTTTTTTCGCCAATTCCTGGAATTCCTGGAATATTATCTGAGGCGTCACCCCAAAGACCTAAAATGTCAATTACTTGACTAGGATTTTGCACTTCAAATTTTTCACAAACCTCTTTAACACCTAATATTTCTGGGGGATTTCCTCCTCGTCCTGGTTTATAAATAAACGCTGTTTCCGTAACTAATTGACAATAATCTTTGTCTGGCGTCATCATATAGGTGATAAATCCACGCTGATCGGCAATTTTAGCAATTGTTCCAACCACATCGTCTGCTTCAAAACCAGCAACTTCTAAAATCGGAACATTAAAAGCTTCGACAATGCGTTTTATTGGTTGAATCATTGACCGAATATCTTCAGGCATTTCTTCGCGCTGTGCTTTGTATGCTTCAAATTGCTCTTGGCGGTGTGCTGAACCTCCTGGCGGATCAAATACAACAGCAAGATGCGTAGGTTTTTCATTTTTTATAACATCAATCAAAACATTTGTAAAACCAAAGGCTGCAGATGTATTTTGACCTTTGGAATTAACCCTTGGATTCTTCGCGAAAGCAAAATAGGCACGGTAAATCAATGCAAAAGCATCAAGTAGAAATAATTTTTTAGGTGCGGCAGGGCTTAACATTAATCTTTTTGGTTAAAGGTATTTAATACTTTTGGGGAAATTGATTTTGAAAATGACAGCGGGAATTTTTTTGAAAAAAACAATACGCCGCCTCGCACATCGCCTTCTAAATTTAACCTGATAGAATCTTGCATGCTGAAGGTCAACATTCTCATCAGAGCTCCCTTTTCAAGTGACAAATTCATGGGAATTTCAACTATTGTTTCCTTTTTTCGAGGTAATTTAATTGTCTTTTCTAAAGCAAGTATTCCGATTTTTCCGTCATCAACACTTAAGTTTAATGAAGTTTTTTTAACTTTCAAGGCATATGAATTTGGATTTTTAAGTTTTACATTTAAGGAGAAGGAAACCTGCTTAGCGTCCATTTTTCCCATTTTAAATCCTTCATAGCTTATAAATTCTGGAAGCTCAAACGGTGCACAGGAAGTTACAAGAATGAAAATAATAAAATAGCTTAGGATTTTCATGGATTTGAATTTAACTCTTTGAAATACTTGTAAAAGTAAGGAATCGTTTCAATTCCTTTGTAAAAATTAAAAAGTCCAAAGTGCTCATTTGGCGAATGAATTGCATCGCTATCTAAGCCAAATCCCATTAAAATTGTTTTTAGACCAAGCTCCCTTTCAAAAAGCGCAACAATCGGAATGCTACCACCGCTTCTGACAGGAATTGGTTTCTTTCCAAAGGATTTTTCGTAGGCCATGCTTGCTGCTTTGTAGCCAATAGAATCAATTGGTGTAACGGCAGCTTCTCCGCCATGGTGTGGCTTCACCAAAACTCGAACCGAATTGGGAGCGATTTTATTAAAATGATCTGTAAATAACGCTGTGATTTCCTCAGGATTTTGGTCTGGAACAAGGCGCATCGATATCTTTGCAAATGCTTTAGAAGCGATTACTGTTTTTGCGCCTTCGCCAATGTATCCTCCCCAAATACCATTTACATCTAAGGTTGGGCGAATAGAACCGCGCTCCATTGTAGAATAATTTGCTTCACCCATTGTTTCCTTTAAATCTAAAGCTTTACAATATGCCTCGTAAGAAAACGGTGCTTTTGCCATTTCTTGACGTTCGGCGTCTGTTAATTCAACAACCTTATCATAAAAACCGGGGATATTAACTTTGCCATTTTCATCGTGCAACGAAGCAATCATTTCTGCAAGAACATTAATTGGATTTGCAACGCAGCCGCCGTATAAACCAGAATGTAAATCACGATTAGGTCCGGTAACTTCCACCTCAACATAACTTAAGCCTCTTAGTCCTGTTGTTACAGAGGGAACATCATTGGCTAACATTCCTGTATCAGAAACAAGAATGATGTCTGCTTTCAGTTTTTCTTTGTTTTCTTTTACAAAAATTGCAAGATTTCCACTTCCCACTTCTTCTTCCCCTTCTATCATAAATTTTACATTGCAGGGTAATTCACCAGCGCTTAACATCGCCTCAACAGCTTTTAGATGCATGAACATTTGTCCCTTATCGTCGCATGCCCCTCGAGCGAAAATTGCTCCGGCTGGATGAATCTCTGTTTTTTTTATTACTGGCTCAAAAGGTGGAGAAGTCCATAAATCAATTGGATCAGCAGGTTGTACATCATAATGACCATAAACCAAAACTGTAGGTAATGAAGGGTCGATTATTTTTTCTCCATAAACAATGGGATAACCGGCAGTTTGGCAAATTTCAATCTTATCCAAGCCAATTTCTTTAAAGCTATTTGCCAAGTGATTTGCGCAATCGTTGACCTGTGATTTATACGCTGGATCAGCAGAAACAGAAGGGATTTTAAGTAAGATTATTAATTCATTTAAAAAGCGGTCTGCTTGTTTAGAAATAAAATTTTGGGTATTTTTCATTGCTGGTTTTTTAGGCTTTCAAAATTGCGAAATATTGCTGGTTTTTTAGGCTTAATTAAAAACATTATTTTTGTCGTGCAACTAATAAGAAAAATGTAGTGTCTTGTTTTTTAAACTTTAACGATCTTCTCATATGATAAAATTTATCACTTCATTTGTTTTTGTGTCATTAAGCCTAATAACATTTTCTCAAAGTGTAGTAGTTTCAAACACACAAACTCCAACACAACTTATAAATAATGTTTTACTGGGAATGGGGGTTACCGCTTCAAATATTACTATAAATGGCAGTCCACTTAATGCAAATAATGCACAGGGAAATGTGGCGAGTTTTACAAATACAAATCCGACATTTCCAATTAGTTCGGGTTTGTTATTAACCACAGGAAATGCCATTGCAGCCCAAGGACCTAATAGTTCTACAAATTTTTCTAACAATCTACCTGCCACTGCAAGTGTCGCTACAGATCCACATTTAAATATTTTAGCAGCTGGAACGGTGACAAATGGAGTGGTTTTAGAGTTTGATTTTATCCCAACAGGAGACACCTTGAATTTTCGCTACCTCTTTGGTTCCGATGAATACCCTGAATTTGCACCCCCTAATAGTTCTGGATTTAATGATGCTTTTGGCTTCTTTCTTTGGGGGCCAGGAATCACGGGGCCATATGTTTTAGCAGGGTATCCAAATGGTGCAAATATTGCTACAATACCCGGAGGCACTCCTGTAACTATTAATAATGTCTGCCCTACAGTTAATCCAACTTTTTATGTAAATAATATGGCTGGAGCAGCGTACGGAACGGCCATACAATACGACGGATCAACCGTTCTATTAACTGCAGCGGCATCTGTTCAATGCAATCAAACCTATCATATAAAACTTGCAATCTCCAATGTTTCAGATGTGGCGTGGGATTCAGGAGTATTTCTTGAAGCAAATAGTTTTTCATCAAATGTTGTAGATGTTGCGGTAGCAACTGTGACTGGAGATACTACAATTATTGAGGGTTGTAATTTTGCAGATATTGTTTTTACAAGACCCGAGGGGAACATGCTTGATACCCTCTCTATAATTTATACAATTGGAGGAACTGCAACGGAAGGTATTGATTATGCAAATTTAATGGATACAATCCTCTTTTTACCTGGCGTTGATACTGTGATTCTAAATTTAACCCCTATACAAGATAATATAATTGAAGGTTATGAATCAGTTATTATTTCCGTTAATATCATAAATCCATGTGGTGATACCATTGTTTCTTCGGGAACTATTTATGTTTGGGATGGATCAATTATAGATTCTTTATGGTCTACAAATGCAAATTGTTTACCAACAGGCTCCGTACATGTAGATATTGTAGCACCTTCAGTACCGGCAACATATCTTTGGACCAGTCCAAATGCATTAACATTTAGTGGCCCCGATTGGCAAAATATAAATCCCGGATGGTATTATATTACGGTAACACAGGCGCAATGCTCTGTTAGTGATAGCGTTGAGGTTTTACTTACAGCTCCACCACTTGCGAATTTTAGTGTTGTTGCACCTTTGTCTAACTGTCAACCAGCAGAGTTTTCATTTACTAATAACAGCCTTAACGCTACAAGCTATAATTGGACTTTTGGAGATGGAAATGGAAGCGCTGGAAATAATCCTTCGCATACTTATTCAAACCAAACTTTTGGAACTTACACCGTTCAATTAATTGCTTTCGTTGATCCTTTGTGTACATCTGATACAACACTTACGATTAATCTTGATGTTTGTGCTTGTATTGATCCTACTGCCCTAAATTTCAATGCATTAGCAAATGTTGACGATGGCTCATGTATTTATCCTAACCCTGAGGTTATTGCTCCTAATGTCTTTACACCAAATTCAGATGCTGAAAATCCAACTTTCTTTTTAGACTGTAAGAAGGTAGTCTCTTTAGAATTAACCATACTAAATCGTTGGGGGGCTGTTGTTTTTTCAAAAAGCAGTTCTGATATAATAAATAATAACCCTGCTTGGGATGGAAAAATAAATGGCGATTTAGCTACCGATGGTATTTACTTTTATATTTATAAAGCTACTGGTATTACCAATCAAGTCGTTGAAGGGCATGGATTTTTACACCTAATCTCAGATAAATAAAAACACGAGTTAGCAATCTATGAAAAAGATTTGGGGATTTATTTTTATTTGTGCCCTTGGAATCTTGATTTTTTTTGGGTTTTATCGTTCGCAAATTTTTAAAAAAGTTGCCCTGGGAAATAAAATTTATGGTGGGGTTTTCACCTATTATTCTTCTGAAAAACAAAATTGTTATTTTCCCTTAAGCTCAAATTCGATTAATGAACAGCGTGTTTTATCCCAAATCTTTGAGCCTTTATTGATAATCGACGCTGAAAATAAAATAATTGGTAATCTCGCTGAAAATTTTACTGTAAGCCAAGATTACAAAACAATACAGCTTAAAATTAGATCGGCTGTGTATTTTCATGCTGACCCTTGTTTTGGCGGAAGCACAAAGAAAATGACTGTTGAAGATGTAAAATTTTCTCTAGAATTTGCGTGTTCTGCGAGCCCCTTAAATAAACTAAGTCATTTACTAAAAGATAAGATTATTGGCGCTGAAGCCTTTTATAAACTTTCGGAAAACTCTTTCCCTAAATCTGGAGTATCCGGAATAACCATAAAAGATGAGAATACGATTGAGATAGAATTAACAAATTCTTATACCAGCTTTTTAAATATCCTTACGCATCCTAATTTAACGGTTTTCTCTAAAAGTGCATATGACTATTATAGTACGGAAATTGTAAAACATGCTGTTGGAACTGGCTGTTTCTACTTAGGCGCGGCAACTGAAAATGGTGTTTCACTTTTGAGAAATAATGATTACTGGAAAAAAGATGAATTTGGTAATCAGCTGCCGTTTTTAGATGAAATAAAGGTGGTTTACTCAAAAAATGAGCGCGAGCAATACAATGCTTTTGGTAATAAGAAGGCTGATGTCCTTTTTGAACTCCCATTAGAAAGTTTAGATGATGCTTTCGGTTCGCTCTCTTCTGCAAAAAACGGTGGAAACTTGCTTCACAAAATAATTTATAAAAAAGGTTCTAAAATGAATTATTTGGCTTTTGACTGCCAATCAATCCCTTTTAACAACGAAAAAGTTAGGCGCGCATTTAGCTTAGCAATAGACAAAAAATTCATCTGTAATGAAGTGTTAAATGGCGATGGGAGGCCAGCAGAATTTGGCTTTGTGCCAGAGAGTAATTTTTATACTCCCGACAAAAGTGAAGGTGTGGAATACAATCCTGAACTTGCAAAAAAACTTTTGTATGAATCGGGCTACAGGCCAAACACTCCCTTTCCAAAACTTGACTTATTTGTCAGTAGCGCAAAGGGGAGTTTAGTTGATAAGTGGTGTAGAGCTCTTGTAAAACAATTAAACACAAATTTAGGTATTGAATTGCGTGTTGTAAATTGCAACTTGAAAGAAAAAAATAACTTTATTACAAGTAAAAAAGCTAAGATTTGGAGGACTGGCTGGGCCGCAGATTATTCAGATGCAGATTCCTTTCTTGCGTTGTTTTGCAGTCAAAATAAAAGTGAAAACAACCAAACCCGTTTCTATAATAAAGAATATGATCGGCTTTTTTTAGCGTCGCAAATTACGACAAGTCAACAAGAGAGAAATAAACTGCAGCAGAAGATAGATAAGCTCATCGTTAAAACCCCAATAGTAATTCCTGTTTTTAGCGAAGATATTTTTGTGGTTATTAATCTGCGCGTTAGAGATTTTGAATTTAATGAGTTAGGATTAATTGATTTTTCGAAAATATATTTGAAAGAAATTCAAAAAAATTAAATAGATTTCAAGGCTTCATCAACCCAAGCTTTACCCCAGGTTTCTATTTCTTCGTTTGACCATAATTTCGGATAAAAAATTCGCTTTTGAAGTCTTGGGGGTAAATATTTTTGCCAATTTGTGCCTCCTGTAGCGGGAATATCATTTTCTGAAAGAGCTAAATAGCGCACTGCCGATTTATAATGAGCCAAAGGCCAATTAATATTGACATTAATATCATTTCGACGTAGAGCGTCTATAATAACTTGATTTTTTTGGTCCTTAGTACTTAAACGAAGGTACACCTGCCAAAGATTATTTGTTTTACACTTCTCTCCAAGCGAAAGGAGCGTTTTTTTATACCGCTCTTCAAATTGTGTAAGTGTCAAGGTCTTTTTCCCAGAATCCATTTCTGTAGCTCCTTCTTTCCAATAAACACATTCAAACATTTCAGTTATTGTAGAAGAAGCAGAAAATTTACTGCGCTTATCTTTCGCTACAAGGTTTATAAAATCACTGCTGAATATTTCTATTTTTCGGTATTGCACCGACTGAAATCCACTTGCAGGCAATAAAGACATTCTAAATTTTAAAAATTGCTCCCGCTCCATTCCATCTACCATAATCTCAAAACTTTGAATTAATGCTTCAAAATACCGATTAATTCTGCCTACACGGGAAAGGAAAAAGTCTTTGTCTATGGTTTCTGTGTTTCCTAATTGCTCAAATTCATTTAGTGCTAATTTAAAGTATAACTCCGTGATTTGATGATACATAATAAATACCTGCTCATCTGGAAATTGTGTCTTCGGTTTTTGTAAGCTCAATAAGGTGTCTAATTCTATATAATCCCAATAGGTGGTAACATCAGCGTGTAGCAAGCCATCTAAATAAGAAGATAAATCTTGACCAAGTGCGCTGTATTTTTGCTCAAGCAGTTTTAATTTTTGTTGGATTTCAGGTGTTATTTCCATGCAATGTGTTTTACAGTTTCCGAAATTAAGGAAAATTAACGTTCTTGTAGTCTGTTTCTTTTTTTGGATAACGAAAAAAGGCTGGTTAAGAACCAGCCTTTACTATTTAGTAGTCAAATAAATCTATGATTTTTTTTCTTCTTCAAAAATTCTTTTTGGACGTAATTGCTCGAATAATCCTAAGGTTATCCAATAAGGCAGAATAAAGCCCATTAAGAATATTAGCATCCAAAATGCCATTCCGAAAATTAAAAGAAACAATACAATGCCGAAAGTGCTCATCTTCTATTATTTTTGTAGTATAATTTAGATTGTAAAATTATAAATTAATTATAAATTAATTACAAATAAAACACATAAAATGGACTTTAGAATTGAAAAAGACACCATGGGAGATGTAAAAGTTCCGGCTAATCGCTACTGGGGTGCACAAACAGAACGTTCTAGAAATAATTTTAAAATCGGACCTGAAGGGTCAATGCCATTAGAAATAATTCACGCTTTTGCCTATCTAAAAAAGGCAGCGGCACAAGCAAATTGTGATTTAGGAGTTTTAACACCCGAAAAATCAGCGTTAATTTCACGCGTTTGTGAAGAGATTATAAGCGGAAAGCACGATGATGAATTTCCCTTAGTAATTTGGCAAACCGGCTCTGGAACACAATCAAATATGAATTGTAATGAGGTTATTGCAAATCGTGGGCACGAAATTTCTGGGGGGAAATTAACAGATGAAGAAAAAGCACTTAACCCTAATGATGATGTGAATAAATCTCAATCATCCAATGATACATTTCCTACAGCGATGCATATTGCTGCATATAAAATGGTTGCAGAAAAAACACTGCCTGGCTTAGTACATTTACGAAATGTGCTGCAATCAAAGGTAGATGAGTTTAAAGACATTGTTAAAACAGGAAGAACACATTTTATGGACGCAACACCCTTAACTTTAGGGCAAGAATTTAGTGCTTATGTCTGTCAAATTGATAAATCGATTCGCTGCATAGATAATGCATTAGAAGCAGTTACAGAATTAGCATTAGGAGGAACGGCTGTTGGAACAGGCTTAAATGCTCCTAAAGGATACGATGTTTTGGTGGCTAAAAAAATTGCGGAGCTTACTCAGCTTCCTTTTATTACAGCAGGTAATAAATTTGAGGCTTTAGCTGCTCACGATGCAATGGTTGAACTTTCAAGCGCACTAAAACGAAGTGCTGTTTCTCTAATGAAAATCGCGAACGATATCCGAATGCTGTCTTCTGGCCCTCGCTGTGGAATTGGAGAATTAATTATTCCTGATAATGAGCCTGGCTCTTCTATTATGCCTGGAAAAGTAAATCCTACGCAGCCAGAAGCGCTAACAATGGTTTGCGCGCAAGTAATGGGAAATGATGTCGTTGTCTCAATCGCTGGAGCAAGCGGTCATTTTGAATTAAATGTTTTTAAGCCGGTAATTGCAGTAAATGTTTTGCAATCGGCACGACTAATTGGCGATGCTTGTTTTTCTTTTGCTGATAATTGTGCTGTTGGAATAAAGGCAAATTTACCCATTATCAAAAAACACCTCGAAAATTCACTCATGTTGGTGACAGCGCTCAACACTAAAATTGGTTATTACAAGGCGGCTGAAATAGCAAAATATGCGCATAAAAATAATACAACACTTAAAGAAGCTGCGGTTGGTTTAGGGCATGTTACTTCAGAAGAATATGACGCACTCGTTGATCCCTCTAAAATGATTGGTTAATTTAATACCATAAATAAAATGTAAAACAAAAGCATTAAGGAAGATTTCCGTCGGAATTATAAAGTGGGAAGTTGGCAAATTACTTTTTTTAAATGAAAGAAAAAGTATGAGAATATAAATAAAATTGATATCTTTAAATATGCCAAGAATGGTTTTTGGCCGATTTTACGAACTTAAAAATTTATTGTTATGCTGTGTCCTATGCTTATCGTTGCTTTATCTCTTGCATTAATTGTGTTAATGGGAGGTTTGTTTTTATTGGCTTACAGTAAAAAAGAATCTCTTGGAAAGCTGACTACAATTGCATCTTATGTTGCAATTCTCTTTGGAGCGGGTGCTTTTGTTGGTGGTATAATTTGTGCAACCTTGTGTAAACCGTGCCAAAAATCTAAATGTGGTAATGACAGAATGGAATGTTCCAAAGACAAGAAAGAATGTTTCGAAGTCAAAATGGAACGTTGTGAAAAAGATGTAAAAAATGAAAAGAAAGTAATAATTATTAGAGAATAACTTCTTTTTTATTTTTGGAAGTGTTGTTTTGCATGAGAATGGCATTCAAAACTTTCATTATAAAATCCTTACAACAGTCTTTAAACTCGTTTACTTACTTGTTTATTCTAACCTTTTATAAGTCTTAAAAATGCTTTCGGAACAAAATATAATGGGAAAGGGGTTTTTCAATTCAAAGTAAAAAGTTTCATAAAAAATTTGCTTCCTTAATGCCTTGTTTTCTAAAAATATTATTTTTTTGTCCCTTATTTATTTATAGTCAGAAAAAAGATATCGATTCAGTAATTAAAATTCATGGGGGGATGGATTGCTATATTGGCGCACAATTAAATGATTCCAAGCAAAAGCAAGTTCCACTATTTGTTTCTCATACTCAATTGGGTGGTGGGTTCATTAATTTGGCCTTACTTGAATTAAGTTACACCCCAACTAAAAATTTGCGTGTTCAACTTAGTCCTGGTTTTGGTTCCTACATGAATGCCAATTATGCCTCAGAAAATAAAAATTTACGTTGGATTTATGAAGGGTATCTGGGCATAAAAACATCTAAAAAAGGAACCGATTGGATTGATATTGGCGTTTTTTCTTCACCCTACACCTATGAATTTGCGAAAAGTTGGGAACAAGCCCTTTTTACACGAAGTTTAGCGCCAGAATATGTTCCATATTATCTATTGGGTTTGCGTTACAAGAGAAAAATTAACACGAGCTTAAGTTTAACAACATTTCTTTTAAACGGTTGGCAACATCTTGAAATTCAGAAAAAAATACCCTCTTTAGGAACACAACTCGAATATACAAAAAAGAAGAATTATATTAACTGGACCAGTTATCAAGGGAATGAAAAGAATGGGGCCCAACCTAATTTTGGGTATCGCTTTTTTACAGAAATGAGTTGGATTTATACAACAAATAAATTCAAACTCTTCACTTGTGGATACACTGGAATGCAACTTATTTCTGGACAAGCAAAATTTTGGGGGCAAGTTCATTTTGCTGGAGAATTTCAATTGATAAAAAAACTATTAGTAAATGCTAGAGTTGAACAATTTTTAGATCCTAATAATATTCAAATTAGACAGGGCTCCAATCATGGTTTTAATTGTAGTGGCTTAAGTTTAGGTCTTCATGCAAAAGTAACTGATTTCTTATCTTTAAGACTTGAATCACGATTGCTTTTAGATAATTCTAAAACAGGAGGTTTTATAAAAGAGGGGCAACAAACACAATTATTACCCCTTGGATTTATTGCTGTGCAACTAAAGTTTTAATTGAGTAAAAACAGGCTTATCTAAAGTTGTGTTCTAAAAAACTCCTAAATAATCCCTATTTTTGTTGCTAAAATTAAAACCCCATGTTAAAAATTAAAGTTGCGAATCCTGTTGTAGAATTGGATGGAGATGAAATGACCCGTATCATTTGGAAGTTTATCAAAGAAAAGTTGATTCTCCCCTATTTAGATTTAGATATTCGCTATTATGATTTAGGTATTGAAAAAAGAGATGAAACAAGTGATCAAATTACAATCGATGCTGCAGAAGCAATAAAAAAATACAAGGTTGGAATTAAATGCGCAACCATAACTCCAGATGAAGATCGCGTGAAAGAATTCCAATTAAAATCTATGTGGAAATCACCAAATGGAACAATTCGGAATATTTTAGATGGCACCGTTTTTCGCGAGCCAATTGTTATGAAAAATGTGCCGCGATTAGTGACAAATTGGACGGCGCCCATTATTGTTGGTCGACATGCATTTGGTGATCAATACCGTGCGACAGATGCCGTATTTAAAGGGAAAGGGAAATTAACAATGACTTTCACACCTGAAAATGGGGGCGAAATTCAATCCTTTGATGTATACAATTTTCAAGGCGATGGCGTTGGCATGGCGATGTATAATACAGATGAATCTATTAGAGGTTTTGCTTATAGTTGCTTTAACATGGCGCTTACAAAAAAATGGCCCCTGTATCTTTCAACAAAAAACACAATCTTAAAAAAATATGATGGTCGCTTTAAAGATATTTTTGAGGAAATATACCAAGCTGAATTTAAAGATAAATATGAGGCTCAAGGCATTACATATGAGCACCGTTTAATCGACGACATGGTAGCTTCGGCCTTAAAGTGGAATGGAAACTTTGTTTGGGCTTGTAAAAATTACGATGGAGATGTTCAATCGGATACAGTTGCCCAAGGTTTTGGTTCATTGGGTTTGATGACATCGGTATTAATTACACCCGATGGAGAAATAATGGAAGCGGAGGCTGCACATGGAACCGTAACGCGCCATTTCCGAGATCACCAAGCAGGAAAGAAAACTTCTACAAATCCTATTGCTTCAATTTATGCTTGGACAAGAGGGCTTGCCTTTCGAGGAAAATTAGATGGAAATCAACAATTAATTGATTTTTGCTTGGGCTTAGAAAAGGTGTGTGTTGAAACAGTTGAGTCTGGAATAATGACAAAAGACTTAGCGGTTTGTATTCATGGAAACAAGGTAAATCATGGAGAACATTATGTTTATACGGAAGAATTTTTAGATGCGCTTGATGCTGGATTGAAATCAAAAATGAATTAACTTTTAAATGAGGCTTGTTTTTTTCCTTTTTATAGCGCTAAACTTGGTTTCTTGTAAAACAATTAGCGTGCTTGCGCCGGTTCATTCAACAATTGCTCCGCCTCCTATAAAACAAGCAGCATCTTCTTTAAATATTCCTGTTGAAATCGAAATGAAAAGTTATTTAAAAATGACAGAAGAGGCGCTGCCAAAAAAGTTTATAGATAGTATCTACCAATGTGAGGGAGTAAGCCTTTCGTATGTTTTTATAAGAGAGCCTATTGATTTTAAGTTTAAAAATTCTAGTATAGAGTATGAAGTAGATGGGAAATTTGAATTAAAATTAAATTATTGCCCCAAGTGCCACGAACTTTGGGATAAAAATGGTAGTTGCACTATTCCAAGAGTTTATATAAGTTGTGGTAGTGGAAATGAAGCTATGCGACGCGTTAAGGTTGCCTACACAACAAGCATTTCCTTGGGAGAAAATTATAAGTTTAAGTCAACGACAGAATTAAAAAAATTCAATATACTAGATCCTTGTAAGATAACCCTCTTTAAATACGACGCTACCCCTGAAGTTGAAAAACAAGTTACAGGGCAATTAATTGCACTTGAGGATGATATTGATAAACAAATTGAAGCGCTTGATGTAAAAAGCTCCTTGAAAGATGTTTGGACAGAACTACAAAAAGGGCTTCCTATATCAACTTATGGGTTTTTATACATTCAACCAAAATCAATAGGAATGAGTGAGTTAGAATTTAAAAACAATAAGGTTTTTTTAGACCTACACTTAGCTGCTTACCCCTTTGTTTCTACTGAAGAGCAAAAAGAGAAAATTAGTGCATTGCCCCCATTGGAAAAAACTAATGGAAAAAGCGGGTTTAATTTAAACCTCGATATTCGCGCTTCTTATGATTCGCTTTCTGCTTTTGTGGGGAAGGAATTTGTGGGGGAAAAGTTTGATTTTAAAGGAAAGAAAATTTTTGTAACAGGAATCAAAATCAGTGGTGCGCAAGATCAAAAACTCGTTTTTAAAATGGATTTTGATGGTGTAAAAAAGGGAACTGTTTACTTAACTGGAACCCCAATATTAGATACAATCATGCAAAAGATTAGTATGAAAAACTTGGATTTTGATATACAAACAAAAAGCGTGCTTCTAAAGACCGCAAAATGGATGTTTAACAAAAAGATTTTGGAAGAGGTAGAAAAAAACACTGTTTTTGAATTAAAAGACCTTCTCAATGAATCAAAATCAAATATTGTCTCAGCAATTAATACAGAAATCACAAAAGGTGTAAAAATGAGTGGCGCAGTAAATAAAATAAGCATTAAGGAAATCTATTTAGACAAAGGAAACCTGCTTTTACGCTCAGAGGTTAAGGGAATATTAAAGATAAAAATAGATTAACATAGCACGTATAACTTTATTGAGGAATTTTATCTATCCGATGTTGGTGTCTACCTCCCTCAAAATGGGTTTCTAAAAATGCCGAGAGAATTTCTATACCTTCTTCATTTGTTAAAAATCGTGCTGGTAAAGCCAATATGTTAGCGTTGTTGTGTTGGCGCGCCAACACAGCAATTTCTTTTTTCCAACAAAGGGCGCTTCGAATTCCAGAATGTTTGTTGGCTGTCATGTTAATCCCATTTCCAGAGCCACAAATCAAAACTCCGAGCGCTTCAGTGTTCTTTGATACCGCAATGGCTAACGGATGTGCGAAGTCTGGGTAGTCAATACTTTCTTCTGTATAACAACCGAAGTCTTGCGTGGCTATGTTTTTTGATGCTAAATGCGCCAATAAAACTTCTTTTAGTTGAAATCCCGCGTGGTCACAGCCAAATAATATCATATTGGGGTTTTTATGCGTTTAAAGTTAAGCATTGTAATGAAAACAAATCACATCTTATCAACAGTCAAAAAAAATTATTTTATAACCGCCTATTTGTTAGTTGTTTGTGTTTTAACTTATGAACTTTATTTTGGTTTAAATTGTTAATTAGTGTGAATATCTATTTATATGTTTTTCTAGGACTACTTGAATTAAATTACAATCAAAAATGTAGTTTTTATACTGCAGTAAAACTTGTTGATTTTTCAACACACAATAAGAACAGGATTTGAACTCTTTTACTATTAACAATTGGTTTTAATTATAAACAGTGTGTTATTTTGGTGTTTTAGTTGTTTTTTGTTAATTATTTAATAAACAGTGTTTTAAATAAGTTTTTCTTGTTAACAAACACCTACAAAACTGTAATATCTGTAAAAACAAGTTTTTTAATTATAGTTATGAACTTATCAACACCTTTAATAATAATAATAAATCTTTTTAAGTTTTAATTAAATAAAAAAATCTATAATTAATTATCTGGTTAACCTGTCTTACTTTGTTTTAAAAATAAGAGCTAACTTTCCTAAAAATTATAGTTGTATAAAAGAGCATTAATAATTTGTGTAAAACTCATAAGTATTTTAATTTTGTGAAATGCAGAATTCTTTCGAAAATTTATTAAATCAAATAGATGCCTTCATTAGAAAGTATTATAAAAATGAATTAATAAAAGGATCTTTACTTTTTGGAATTATTTTATTATTTTCTTTTCTTTTTACAACAAGTGTTGAGTTTCTGGGTAGATTTGGATCCTTCACCCGAGGAATACTTTTACTAAGTTTTAGTACATTAAATATTATTGTTTTAATAAAGTATTTTCTAATCCCCTTAATTAGTATTTATTCTTTTGGCCGAAAAATAAATCATTTACAAGCAGCAGAAATTATAGGTAAGTTTTTCCCTGAAATATCTGATCGTTTAAAAAACACTTTACAGTTAAATAACGAGCTTGAAAAAAATGAAGGAAATTTAGAATTACTGAGGGCTAGTGTTTCACAGCGCGCCCAAAATTTAAACATCATACCTTTTACTTCTGCAGTAAATTACGATGAAAATAAAAAATATTTAAAATATATTTTACCTCTTTTTTTAGTATTTATTTTAATAGCAATTTTTATTCCCTCACTAATAACGCAAGGCACAAAACGTGTGATTAATTATTCAGAAGAATACAAGGAGTTAGCGCCCTTTCAATTTGTAGTAAACACAGATAAATTAAACATAGAGGAGGGTGAAGACGCTGAAATTCTCTTAATACTGAAAGGCAGTGTTTTACCTGAAACAGTTTATTTGGTGTGTGAAAATGGCACTTTTTTAATGAAGAAAATCGCACGTAATTCTTATCAATCATGGATTAAAAAACCAAAAAACAATAAGATTTTTTTCTTCAAAGCAAACGATTTTGTAAGCAAGAATTTTTTATTAAATGTCACTGGAAAATCTGTTTTAGGAAAACTTCAAGCTTCTTTATCCTACCCGGGTTATCTTGGTAAACAAAATGAAGTAATTGAAAATGTAACTGACTTGATTGTTCCAGAGGGCACCGTGATCTCTTGGTCCGTATTTACTAAAAACACAAAAAGTACTCAGGTAGCATGGAATAATCAAATAACTACTTACGCTGCACCTGGATTTAAATTTTCAAAAACAATAATGGGTGATGTTTTTTTGCGTTTTAAACTTAGAAACTCTTTTAAAGCAAAGATTGATTCTTCAAATCACACGGTAATAGCATTAAAAGATGCTTTTCCTACTATTCAAGTAAGCGAACAAAAAGATTCTGTTTCTGATGGTGTTTCCTATTTTAATGGTGAGGTTTCCGATGATTACGGTTTAAAAAACCTCAATTTCGTTTACTCTTTAATTCATGAAGATGGATCCAAGAAAGTTATTCAAATGCCTGTTCGAGGAGTTTATGGAAACCAAATTTCTTTTGATTTTGCGGTAGATTTTAGACGAGAAGAGGTGAAACTAAACGATAGGATAGAATATTATTTTATCGTTTATGATAATGACGGAGTGAATGGAAGTAAGTCGAGTCGAAGTCAAACCCAAACCTATCGATTGCCAAGTTTAGAAGAATTAAATGACCAACGAACGGAAGATCAGAATAAAACCAAGGAAGATTTAAGCAAGCTTTTGGAAAAAACCAAAGAGTTCCAAAAAAACATCGAAAAACTTAAAAAAGAAGTATTTAATTCTAAGTCAAATGACTGGAATAAAATGAACAAAATAAATCAACTTAAAGAAGAACAAAAAAACCTCATTGAGTCTTTAGAAAAAGCGAAAGACGAAATGAAACAAAGCGTTGAAGAAAAAAATCAATTGTCGGAAACCGATAAGGAGATTTTAGAAAAACAAGAAATGATAGATAAGCTTTTAGAGGAGTTGATGGACGATGAACTGAAAAAATTATTAGAGGAACTCGAAAAATTAATGGAACTAAACAACAAAGAAGAAATCAAAGACAAAATTGATGAGTTAAAGGAATCTTCTGAGGACATGAAGAAACAACTAGATAGGAGTTTAGAAATGCTTAAAAAACTTCAAGTTAATGAGAAAATAGACGATATTGAAAAAGAACTTCAAGCGCTAGCAAATGAACAAGAAGAATTAAAGAAAGCCATTGAAGAGAAAAAAGAAAGCAAGGAAAGCGGAATAAAAAAGCAAGAAGAAATTAACCAAAAGTTTGATGAAATAAAAGATGAATTACAGAAATTAAAAGATCTGAATAAAGAATTAGATAAGCCAATAGATATTGGTGCTCCTGAATTATCTGAACAACAAATAAGCGATGATTTAAAAGACTCAAAAGACTCTTTAAATGAAGGGAAAGACAAGCAAGCCGGCGAAAAACAAAAGTCCGCAGCTGAGGAAATGAAGGATTTAGCAGAACAGCTTGATCAAAAGCAAAAAGCCGCAAATAAAAAACAAGAAGAAGAAGATGTTGATGCGCTGCGCGCTATTTTGGAAAATCTAATGACCCTGAGTTTTGACCAAGAAAAACTAATGCAAAGCTTTGCGCGCGTTAAAACAGGAGATCCCGCTTATTTGCAATACGGGCGCAGACAAAGAAGAATTATTGATGATACAAAACTGGTGAAAGATAGTCTTATGGCCCTGGCTAAACGGCAGCCTAAAATTGCAACTTTTATTGATAAAGAACTCCAATCAATTTTTAGTAATCATTCTCTTTCGATAGAAAATATCGACGATCGGAATAAGCGAGAGCTAAATCAACATCAGCAATTAACAATGACTTCTTATAATAATTTAGCATTGTTGCTGAATGAGGCCCTTGAAAGCATGCAATCTGAAATGAAAGCGGATCAGCCAGCAGGTTCTTGTGATAACCCAGGAAAAGGAAGACCAAAACCGGGGTCTTCCCATTCTCCAGGGGACATGAAAGAAATGCTTAAAAAACAACTTGAGCAAATGCAAAAAGGGATGAAAGAAGGTGGAAAAAAACCGGGAGAAAAACCAGGTGAGGGCTTAGGCAAGAAGCCCGGACAAGGCGGAGAAGGTGGAATGGGTCTTGGAAACAAAGAAATTGCTAAGATGGCTGCAGAGCAAACCGCAATTAGACAGCGCTTAGAAGAGTTGAGAAGTAAGCTTAACAAAGATGGCAAGGGTCTCGGAAACAAATTGAACCCCCTTTTAAAAGAATTAGAAGAACAAGAACGAAGCCTTATAAATAAAAACATTGATAAGGAAACAATTAATCGTCAAAAAGATATTCTAACGCGACTCTTGGAAAGCGAAGAAGCGTTGATGGAAAGAGGGTTTGAAGAAAAAAGAGAATCAAAATCAGGAAAAGATGACAATTCTGGTAACAAAATTCGCGTTGATGAGTATAAGAAACAAAAACTGAATCAACTTGAATTGTTGCGCTCAATCGACCCGGCCTATCGTAGGTATTATAAGGAGAAAGCAAGTCAATATTTCAACGAGAATTGAGTTGTAATTTGTTTGTAACTTGTTATGAAAGAGGGCTTTACAATAATAGAAAGAATTAGAATCCCCAGCGATCACAGCTCTTTAAAAGATGTTGAAAAATTAGTAGATGCCGTTTGCGCAAAACTAAATGTGGATGAAGATAATTATGGCAACGTTTTAATTGCTGTAACTGAAGCGGTAAACAATGCAATTGAGCATGGAAACGGTAGCATTTCTGATTTAATTGTTGAGGTTGCTGTTGGTGATACCACGCACTCTTTTTGTTTTAGTATTACAGACGAGGGCCTCGGTTTTGACTATTTAAATCTTCCTGACCCTACCGCTCCTGAAAATATTTTAAAGGAAAATGGTCGCGGAATTTTCTTAATGAAAAACTTGGCTGATGATGTGGAGTTTAACGAGAAAGGAAATAATGTTACTGTCTATTTTAATAAATGATCGAATTTGAATTTTTAGAGTGTGAAATTCCGGGCTTTGATTCGGAATTTTTTGTTTCTGCTATTACCGATTTAATTCATTCAGAAAATATAGAACTTGGAGACGTAGCCCTCCTTTTTTGCACAGATGAGCACATGCATATGATGAATAAGGAACACTTAAACCATGATTATTACACAGACATCTTAACCTTTGATTATTGCACAGGCAACAACATCTCTGGAGAGTTATTAATATCGTGGGATACCGTTCAAAGCAATGCATTAAAATATAAGGTTGATAAACAAACAGAACTTAAGCGTGTTGTTTTTCATGGTATACTGCATTTATGTGGATACAACGATAAAACAAAAGAAGAAATACAGTTAATGAGATCAAAAGAAAATGAGTGTTTGGAGAAATATGTTTCACGTGAAACATAAACCCATTTTTTTCTTTTTGTTTCACGTGAAACAAAAAATATGTTAGATAAATACGATGTAATTGTTGTTGGTGCCGGGCATGCTGGTTGTGAGGCCGCAAATGCCGCCGCAAAGATGGGAAGTAGCGTTCTGCTTATTACAATGAACATGAATACAATTGCTCAAATGAGCTGTAATCCAGCGATGGGTGGAGTTGCTAAAGGACAAATTGTCCGCGAAATAGATGCGCTTGGTGGCGGCTCGGGAATTGTGAGTGATAAAAGCGCAATACAGTTTAGAATGCTAAACCTCTCAAAAGGACCGGCAATGTGGTCTCCAAGAACTCAAAATGATAGAATGCTTTTTGCTGCGGAATGGCGCTACTTGTTAGAACAAAATAAGAATGTGGACTTCTGGCAAGACATGTGTAACGGGGTTATCATAGAAAATAACAAAGCTGTAGGTGTAAAAACAGGTTTTGGTTTGAATATCTATGCGAAATCAATTGTGCTGACGAATGGCACGTTTCTAAATGGTTTAATTCACCTCGGAGAAAAGCAATTTGGCGGAGGACGAGTGGGCGAAAAAGCATCAACGGGAATTACCGAAGACTTGTTGGAGTTTGGTTTTGAGAGTGGAAGAATGAAAACTGGAACGCCTCCTCGTGTTGATGGTAGATCCTTAGATTATACTAAAATGGAGATTCAATTGGGCGATGAAACCCCCTCAAAGTTTAGTTATGGCAACACAAGCGCACTCAAAGAACAGCGCGCCTGCCATATTACGTATACGAATCAAGAAACACATGACCTTTTACGAACAGGTTTTGATCGCTCTCCAATGTTTAATGGTGCAATTAAAAGCTCTGGTCCGCGCTATTGCCCGAGTATTGAGGATAAGATTAATCGCTTTGCAGATAAAGATCGACATCAGATATTTGTGGAACCGGAGGGTTGGAATACAGTAGAAATCTATGTAAACGGCTTTAGTACTTCCTTACCTGAAGAGGTTCAGCTCAGCGCTTTGAAAAGCATTCCTGGCTTTGAAAAGGTGAAAATGTTTCGGCCTGGTTATGCGATTGAATATGATTTCTTTCCTCCAACGCAACTAAAACACACACTGGAAACTAAAAAGGTGGAAAACCTCTATTTTGCAGGACAAATTAACGGTACAACGGGTTATGAAGAGGCAGCTTGCCAGGGCCTAATGGCCGGAATTAATGCGCACCTCAAAAACACCGAGCAAGACCCCTTTATTTTAAGTAGAAGCGATGCTTATATTGGCGTTTTAATTGACGATTTAATCACGAAAGGCACTAAAGAACCTTATCGGATGTTTACAAGTAGAGCGGAATATAGGATTTTATTGCGCCAAGACAATGCGGATATTCGCTTATCTCATCTTGGATTTAAAATTGGTTTGGCTGATGAGGCGCAAGTGAGTCTTGTGGAAGCCAAAATAAAGGGCACAGAAAGTTTTAAAAAAGACCTTCGTGCTATCGGGATTAAGCCAGAAATTATAAATCCTTTACTTGTAGAAAGAGGCTCAGCAACTGTAAATCAACAAGTTAAGCTAACAACAATCCTTTCGCGCCCCTTAATTGGTTTGGAGGATTTACTGCCGCTTTCTCCTGAAGCGCAGCAAAAAGCAGAAGAACAATTAAAGTTCCACCCGGACATTGTGGCTCAGGCAGAAATACAGTTAAAATACGAGGGTTATATTCACAGAGAAGAAGAAATGGTCTTGAAAATGAAGCGCCTTGAGGACGTTCTTATTCCTAATGATATTGTTTTTCAGCAAATGAAAAGCTTAAGCACCGAAGCCATTGAAAAACTTTCTGCTATTCAGCCAGCAACTATCGGTCAGGCTTCGCGTATTTCTGGAGTTTCACCAAGTGATATTTCTGTATTACTGATTTATTTAGGGCGCTAAATAGCTCCTAATACACCGCTCAACTAAAAGATTTTTCCGTAACTTTCGGCAGTAATTTTATAAAACAAAGTGATATCTGCCATGCAAAGCCCTAAAAAAGTCGTATTTCTTGATGCTGTACATCCCGTTCTTGTGGAGCGCCTTACTGAAATAGGTTTTTTGTGCTTGGATTATTCAAAAGAACCCAAAGAGCAGGCTCTAGCTTCCTTAAAAGATGCTTTTGGCATTGTTATCCGCTCTCGTTTTTCCTTGGATAAGGAGCTTCTCTCACCCCTAAAAAACCTAAAGTTTATCGCAAGATCTGGTTCTGGCTTAGAGAATATCGATACAGCCTATTGCGCAGAAAAAGGGATAGAACTCTTCAATTCTCCGGAGGGAAATAGAACCGCTGTTGCTGAGCACGCACTTGGAATGCTACTTTCATTAATGAATAAGTTGAACAAGGCAGACAAAGAGGTTAAAAACGGACTTTGGCTCAGAGAGGAAAATCGTGGAGAAGAACTGAGCGGTAAGTGCGTGGGCATTATTGGCTACGGAAACAATGGCGCTGCATTTGCACAGGTTTTAAGGGGTTTTGATGTAAAAGTGATGGCTTACGATAAATACAAAACAGGTTTTGGAAGCCATTTTGTACAGGAATGTACCCTGCAGGCGCTAATGGAACAAGCTGATATTATTAGTCTTCATATACCTTTAAATAAGGAGACAGTACACCTTATTAATACAAGTTTTATTGAAGCCCTCCAAAAACCTATTTATTTACTCAATCTTTCTCGTGGAAAAATCGTCTCTACAAAAGATTTGGTGGCAGGAATGAAAAGCGGAAAAATCAAAGCTGCCGCCTTAGATGTGTTGGAATATGAAACCAAAAGCTTTGAAGATTTTTTTGAGCAAAATTTACCGGAAGAGTTTGCTTATTTAGTTGCCCATCAAAACATTCTTTTAAGCCCACATATTGGCGGTTGGTCTGTAGAAAGCTATTTTAAGTTGAGTTCTGTGTTGGCAGAAAAAATAGTTGCTTGGTTTAATAGTGTGTTCATGCAAAAGTAATATGCACCTTAGTTTTTTAGGAAAAAATACTAAAAAAACAAACAAATAAAATCCTGCCGAAGCTTTAATGTTTTTAAATAATAAACGAAACCTAGTATAATATTCAGCCAAAACGATTAAATATTCATTTTAAATCTTAAAATTAACTTTTATTCATTGAAATTTTTTTTTCTCAATTTTAATTTAATAAATTTGGAGCAATAATCTATAATTAACAAAAAAATAACATTGATTTCATTTATACAATAAATAGTAAAAGTTATGATTAATTCTATATTCTTACAAACCAAAAACAACAACATGAACAACTTTACAACAACAACCTTTAAGAAGTTTTTTCTTTCTGCAGTATTAAGTATTATTTGTGTAGCAGGTTTGCTGCTAAATTCTGCTGTTGCGCAGACTGTTTTAATAAGCCCATCAGGAGACGGGGGTTTTGAAAACGGAGCCACCTTTGAAGCAAATGGATGGACTGTTATTAACAGCTCCCCCTTGGGGACCGCTACAACGCCTGGCGCAAATACCTGGCACGTTGGTAATGCGGCTGGTGCATCTTCGGGTACAGCCGGCGCTTATGTTTCCTCCACAGGAGGTGCAACATGGGGCTATAATAATACTTCACCCACAACATCTTCTTTTTATAGGGATGTAACTTCAACGTCACTTACAGAGAATTTAATTGCCCTTTCTTTTCAATGGAAGGGATCAGGTGAATCTGGATATGATAGATTATTAGTTTATGCTGTTCCAAATGGTTCTGCAACTCCAGGCCCAAATAATCCATTGTCTAATAGTACAATTATGCAAGGGGTAACCGGAGCTACCTTAATTTATACTCAAGCAAGTTATGCTCAAACAGCATATACTCTAGCAAACGTTACTATTCCTTCAACATTTGTAGGCACAACTTTTCGTTTATATTTTGTTTTTCAAGGTGATAGTTCATTTGGTACTTCTCCAGGAGCTGCAGTTGATGAAATTAGTTTAATAGCTTCTGCACCTGCAACCTATACTTCAACTTCAACTGGTGGTTTATGGTCTTCACCTGCTACATGGGTTGGAAACGCTGTGCCTGCTCCAGGAAATGATTTTGTAATTGCTGCTGGTTCTATCGTCACAATTGATGGTGTATACTCTCCAAGAGATCTAACCGTGAATGGTCAACTTCAATGGAATGCCACGGCAAATGCACTTAATGTTAATGGAAACATGCTTATTAATCCTGGAGGTAAGTTTTATGGATACTCTACTGTTCCAGCAATCCCAACAATCAACCTTTTTGGAAATTTTACAAATAATGGTTATGCAAACTTAGTTTATTCTGTAATGAATTTTAATAGCATCACAGGAAGTACATTTGATGGTTCTGGTATTTTTGAAAGTTCTGCCGATGGAAGAGGTTTAGTAAGAGCAATGGGAGTATATAATGGTGGCAATAACACGATCAATACAAGTCAAAATCTTACACTAACTTCTGGGTATAATGCCATGAATGGTAATTTAAATACCAACGGAAAAATAAAATTCGACAATACTGCATCTATTACGGGTCTTCCATTTAATCAGACAGTACAAAATGTAGCTGTTACAAATATGGGCTCTGCATACACTGTTGCACCAGTTGTTTTTGGTGCGGCGGTTATTCAATATGCACCAGCACTCGCTACAACTGTAGGAGGAAGATATATTTATGGTAACAATGTGTATCTTTCAACGGCTGTTGGAGTATTCAACGAAATACCTCCGACATCAACAGGCGATACCTTGTTTACTTCTAGTGGACCTAGCTTAATGTGGATTGGTACCAATGGTAATATCGGAACAAACCTTCCATACAACGGAACGCTATCCTTAACAACACAGTATTTTGTTGGAGACAACTTATACCGAGCAACCGCTACTACACCAGTAACAACAACTTTTCCTACTCACACTTCTGGTGTTGTAGGAAATCTTCGTTATGTAGGGCAAGCACCAAAGGTTTCTGTAAATTTTGATGCAACAACAGGTACTGTTCGTAGCTTAAATTTAGTGAACGCAGGTTCTGGTTTAATTACAGGTGTTCCAGCAATTGTTTTTAGTGTTGGTGTTGCAGGTGGAACGGGTTCTGGTGCTGCAGCTACTGCAGTGTTTTTGCCTCGTGCTTTAGGAGCTACAGGTTTCTTAGTTCAAAAAAATGGACAAGGAACAGTTTCAGGAGGTTTAGATATTAATTCTGACCAAGGCACAAGTGTTGCAACTACACATCCTCAAGCATCAACTGGTGTTGGAAATGTATCATCAGTAGATGGTGGTAACAATTATACAGTGGCACCTCTAGTAGGTTTTGCTGGTCCGCCGACTCTTAACCTTGTTACAAATCCAGGTAGTGGCTACATTGCTCTACCAACTGTAACTGTAACAGGAGGAACATTGGTTTCGGGTACTGCTTTAGCTACCACAAACTTTACAATCACAATGAACCAAGGAAAAATAGTTTCTGTTTACTTAAATACTGCTACAACAGCTTGTTATTCTGTTCCTCCAACCATCGCTCTTAGCGCCGGTAATGCTACTCTAGCTTGGCCTGAGGGTTGTTGGCCAGCTGCTACCGCAATTATTGGTTCGAATGGTGCTTTGGCGAATTTCAATATTACAAACGCTGGTTTTGGATACATTGCCGCACCAGTTGTTGGTGTTGGAATTACTTCAGGAACAGCGGCAGGAGGAACGTTTTCTACAATAGCGACTACGCCTACAGCTCTTGTTGGTACTTATGCACTTACTACAAACTGGTTTTTGGGAGGTTCAGTACAGATGCCACAAGCAGATGACGCTTTTATTCCTGCATCTAGAAAAATATTTACTCTTTCCCTTAACGGAAATGGTAGCGGTCTTTTATTATCAAATAATCTTACGCTTTATAGCACATCCCCATTAACCCTAGCTGCAAGTTTAGCTACTCCTGGTAATATAATTGATTTAGGTGGTTACAATCTTAACTTTACTTGGAATGGTTATGCAGGTTCTGCTTTTCCATATTATAATGCAGCAACTGGTAATGCATACATTAAAAATGGGTCTATGACATTAACCGGAAGAGGTGGTGGAACAACAGGCTCGACATTTAGTTTCCCGTTTGATGTTCCTGTTAAGGTGTTTACGGGTACTGGTACAGTAACAACTGGTACAGATATCCTTAACACTACCGTTTCTCAGGTTTCTGTTGCAAACACAACTTCTGGAGGCACTGGCTTGGCTCTAGGTTCTCGTTCTTATAAAGTAGAAAACAAAACAACTTTAGGTGCTGCGGGGTCTTCAGGAACAAATCCTTCTGTTACACTTTCTTACGTGAATACTGATGGTCTAACTTCAGCTCAAAGTTCGACAGTTCTTGTTCAGTCACCATCAAATTCCGGTCCTTGGACTGTAGTTAGTGCTCCTTTTAGTGCTACCTTAACAACCCCCATGCCAACTGTTGCCGGCACTTATGGTGCTTATGGTTCGCTTACTTCTTCTGTTGTTGCATCTCCTGCCCCTATAACGTTAGGTGCAACTAATTACTTTTCTTGGGGTACACCCGCACCAGTTGTTACATCTGTTAGCCCGCTTGCAGTTTGTGCATTCAATGATGTGATTACTATTACAGGTTCAGGTTTTACTGGAGTAACTGCTGTTTCAATAGGGGGTACACCCGTATCTGCTTTCACAATTGTTAGCTCAACTCAAATTACGTGTTATTCGGGAGCTGGTACATCAGGTGTTGTTAGTGTAACTAAATTGGGCGCTGTAACTTCAGGTACTGAAACAATCACAATTAACAGTGGTCCATCTTCTCCTGTTCTTTCAACTACAGCGGTTTCTTCACAATTTGGTTCACCAATAACAGTTGCTGTAACAAACCCAATCGCTGGAACACTTTATAATTGGTATTCAACGCCATATGCAGGTTTTGCGGCAGTTACTGACACTATTTATACTGCACCTGCTTGTGGTAATGTGTATGTGTCTGCTGGTACTGGTGCTTGTGAAAGCGAAAGAACAGCTGTTATTGTCTCTGTTTCATACCCTCAGATTGTTGCTTCTGAAGAAGTTTTCTGTGGTGCTGGTGGTGGTTTATCATTACAGGCAACTCCGTTAAGTTCATCGGCATCAATTCTTTGGCAATCATTAACGCCTAGTGCAGTGCTGTCTTCCACTTCAGCAAATCCAACAAGTACATCTACATCTGAAACTTCAGACTTTATGTTGACGGTTTCAGCAGAAGGTTGTGCAGACTATATTTTGTATAAGAGTATAGGTCTCTACCCATTACCTACTGCAAATGTTACTTCATCTGCAAGTGGTGTTTGCCCAGGAACTTCTGCAACTATTAACTCAGGATTAAGTGCAGGAAATTTTACTGTAACTCCAATTACAGTAGCAATGACTCCTGTTCCCTCTAATGCTATTACTCTTGTTGAAAATGGTGTTGCAAGCATTCCTCAATCAAGTGGTGGTTTAGATGATGGTGGTTGGGGTGGTATTCCAATTGGGTTTACTTTCAATTATTTTGGAACAGACCGAACGTCTATAAATATTGGAACCAACATGACGATGCATTTAGGTGCTTATAGTTCAGCGGCATTAGGAGACTTCACATTTACAACGTTCCCCTCTCTTGTTGAGCCAGCGAGCGTTATCGCTGCTTCAGCCCATGATATTAATTTTGCTGCTAGTACTGTCTCGGGTGTATCAGCTTTAAATGGATCAATTAAATATTGGACGCAAGGTTATGCTCCAAATAGAAGGTTTATTGTTCAGTATGAGAATGCAAGAGCTTATAATAGCACTGGTGGTTCAGCAAAGTATACAACAGCTCAAGTACATTTCTTAGAAACTTTAGGAATTGTTGAAATTCATATTCCTTTATCACAAAATTCTGGAACTTATAATAAAGTTGTTGGTTTACAAGATGAAACCCGAACAATTGGTGCGGTTGCTCTTGCTACTGTTAATACAATCACAAACCAAGCTTGGCGGTTTTCTCCTCCTTCAAATTATACTACAATTTGGACGGCAAGTGGCGAGCAAATAGCTTCAGGAACAAACATCTTTACACAAGCTGTTTCTCCAGCTGTAACAACTTTATATGATATTTCATATACAAATCAAACAACTGGTTGTGCAAGTGAGCCAAATTCTGCGCAGGTAAACATGCTTGTACTTAATTCAGACCCAATTGTTGGTGTAAATACAACTTCTTCAGTTTCTACTGTTTGTGCTGGTTCTGCGGTTCCATTGTCTCACGACTATACAGTTTCATCTGCTGGTTTAACATACCAATGGCAAGCATCTGTTGATGGTGGCACTACATGGGCAGATGTTGTTGGTGCTACAGCTGCAACTTTTTCTCCGATTCAAAACGTTGCAAGCTCTTACCGTGTAGGTATTAGTTCTTGTTTAGGTGCAATTTCTTATGCTGCACCTGTTGCTATCGGAATGAATTCTTTCTTAGGATGTTATTGTACTCCAAATACTGGTTCAATCTATGATGAAGAGATAACCAACGTAACACTTTCAACATTAAATAATTCATCTACTTGTGATACAGTTGCAATAGGTGCAGGGTCTGTGGCTGCTGTCTACGGAAATTACACGTATCTTCCTGCAACTAATATCTATCAAACTGTTCCTGTTAGCGGTTCATTAACAATAGGTTCTTGTGGTACTTTTAGTTTTAACAGTGGTGCTGCAATCTTTATTGATTACAACCAAAATGGTTCTTTCGCTGATGCTGGAGAAAAAGTATGGTCTAATGGTTCTGCTGCAGACATTGCATGTGTGCCTGCATCTTTAGTTCCTGTTTCTTTCACTCCACCATTATCATCTTTACCAGGTTTGACAAGAATGAGAATTATTAGTAGAGAGAGCGCTGGCGGAGACGCTATTCTTCCTTGTGTTTCTCCTTCCTATGGTGAAGTTGAAGACTATATTGTAAATTTAGTTGGTCCTCCAGATGCTCCTGCTACACCTATTGCTACTAATGGCGGAAGCTGTATTCTAGGAGATACTATTACAATGGTAGGAACTGCTCCAGCAGGAGTTGCTTATTACTGGCAAACAACAGCAAACGGAACAAGTTTTGCAAATAGCGCAAACACATGGGTTGTAAACGGTAATGGAACATACTACATTAGAGCGTATGCTTCTATGGGTGGCCAATGGTCAACTGCTACTGCAATTACATTGAGTGGCTTCCCAATCATTACTCCTCCTACAGCTATTACAAATTTATCAGGAACGCCTTATTGTAGTGAAGTTACATTACAGGCTGGTTTAAACCCTGCTGGAATATCTTATTACTGGCAAGGAACAAATCCTACAGGAACTGATAATACAAGTCCTGCAACATCAAACTTTATAGCCTCTTCTTCTGGAGCATATTACATAGCAGCAAGAAACGACTCATCATTTTGTTGGTCTTTAACAACTTCAATTAACGTTGTAGTTTACCCAGCTCCTTCAGGGTCTGTTGTTGCTTCAAGTGCTGCATCATGTTCTTCTTTAGAGGGTTCTGTGGCATTTAATGTTTCAGGTGCAGGAACTGTGTTTTCATCTGATTTTAGTTCTTCTATACTTCCTGCTGGAGTTACGCTTGCTGGAAACAATGCTGGAATTACAACTAACGGAAGGCTTCGTTTGACGGATGCTCTAAATTCTAAAAACGGCGGAATTATAATTGAAAATTTATCTGGTGTATCAACAAATGATTATCAAATTGATTTTGACTTTATAACGACATCTAGTGGTACAACTACACCAGCTGATGGTATGAGTTATAGTTTTGGTCCAGATGTTGTTGCGCTACCTACGGGTCTAGGGGCAACTATCGTTGGAACTACTGTAGCTCCAGGTGCAACACAACCTGAAAATGGTTCTGGTTCTGCATTAAAATTAGCTTTTGATGCTTATACAAATGGCGACAATCAGGAAGGTGTTTATTTAATGTATAACACTCCTGTTTGGAATCAAACAACTACATCAAGTGGTGTTCTTTCATATAGCAATAATGTTGCTTGGCGCGCTACAGCATCTGCTGGTGCAACAACACACGTAACAATTAAGGTTAACCCTTTGGGTCAATTAAGCATGTGGTTAAATGGTGCTATTGCAGTATCTAATCAACAACTTCCTGCTTCTTACCTTACTGATGATAAATCTACTTGGAAACATGCATTTTCTGCTAGAACAGGTGGTTTAAATGAAGGTCACTTCATTGATAACCTAGATATTCGCTACAATATGTTTGAGTATTCTTTAAATGATACTACATGGACAAATTCTAGTCCTGTAGCAGCACTTCCAGGCACTTACAATGCTTCAGTTCGATACGCAGGTGTTGGAGGGTGTGTTGTTTCTTTAGGTCAGGTTACTGTTGGTACATTCTCAATGAATCAAGTATCAATTTCTCGAGCTGATTCACTTGCTTGCTCTACTGAATCAATGACAGTGCTTGGCTCTGTTACTGGACAGGCTGCTGGCTTGACATATCAGTGGCAATCTTCAAGTGATAATGGTGTAACATGGGCTGATATTTCAGGAGCAAACAACATCAACGTAACAAATACACAAGCTGTATCTACTCTTTATCGTTTAGGTGTTTCTTATTGTGGTGGTGCATACGCTTATACTTCTTCTGTTAGTATCGCAATGGATGACGTACAAAACTGTTATTGTATTCCTGCTCCAACTTATGGAACTAATTCTGGTGACCTTATCTCTGAAGTAAGTATTGTTGGTACTACTCTTTTCAATAACACAGGTTTTGTTGAAGGTACACCATCTTATGTACTCTATAACACATTACCAAATCATACAGCAACGCTTATGCCTTCTTCAACCTACACAGTAAATGTATCTACAGGTGCTTGGGGTTCTCAAGGTATGGCTGCTTGGATAGATTATAATGATGATGGTGTTTTTACTTCAACAGAAAGAATAGGTGCTACTCCTACACAAATTGGAACTGGTTATACGCCGGATACTGTTAATGCAACAGGTTCATTTACTATTTCTTTAGCTTGTAATCCTCCAGTTGGTCTTCATAGATTGAGAGTAAGAACTGTTTATGCTGTTAATGGAGTTTTGATAAATCCATGTACTAACTACCAATGGGGTGAAACAGAAGATTATTTTGTTACCATTGCACCGGCTCCTGCTTGTCCTTCATCTGGCATGTTTGCAGCTAATCTTATTACTTTACCTGCATCTACATCTGCAGACTTTATTTGGCTTAAAGGTTGTGCAACAACAAACGTTTACGACTTTGAGTACGGACCAACTGGTTTTGCGGCTGGAACAGGTACTTTGGTATTAAACCAAACTGTTGATACAGCGGGCTTGTATGCTTCTTATGTTTTAACAGGTCTCACGGGAGCGACAAACTATGATGTTTATGCACGAGCAAATTGCGATTCAGTTACTCTTGGTTCTTGGTCTAACGTTGTTGCAATTTCTACTGCCTCTAATGGTCCTACAACTTCGCCTCAAACTTTATGTCAAGGAGCAACTGTAGCTAATTTAGTGGCAACGGGTTCTGAGGGAAGTTATATCTATTGGTATTCTTCGCCTACAACGACTGCTTGGCTTTCATCAACAGACGTTTTATCTACTGGAACATATTATGCAAGTCAGGTTGTTGGTGGTGTTGAATCATCTGATAGAACTCCTACTAGTGTAACAATTCTACCAAACACTTCTGTTACTACTCCAGTTACAGCATGTGCTACATATACTTGGGCAGACAATGGTCAAACATATACTGCTTCAGGAATATATAATGGATCGGTAACAAATTGTGTAACGCAAATCTTAGATTTAACAATTACACCTCTTGCTATTCCAACGATTGCAGTTTCTGCTTCACCTGCAGGTCCAGTATGTGTTGGAACACCAGTTACTTTTACAGCAACTACAGCAAACGCAGGAGTTTCACCTTCAGCTTGTAACTACACGTTTAATTTACTAGACTCATGGGGTGATGGATGGAATGGAAACACGATGTCTGTCCTTCAAGGATCTACAGTTGTAGCAACACTTTCTTTTGCTGCAGATGAATTTTGTGATCCATGTACTGCTAACTCACTTTCTCAAACAGTTTCATTACAGTCTGGACAAACCTATACTTTGTTCTGGAATCCAACACCAACGTCGGGCACTTATCCTGGAGAGGTTGGAATAAATGTTGTAAATCCATCAGGAACAACAATTTATAGCATGCCTTTCTTCAGTCAGGCTTTGAAAGGAACAACCTTAACGACTATTGACGCAAACTGCTCAACTAGCACGATTGCTTGGCAGGTGAACGGAGTTGCAGTTGCTGGAGCGAACGCTTCAACTTACACAACTTCATCATTAAACCCTGGTGATGTTGTTACTGCAAGTATTGCTGCAAATTCACCGTGTGTTTCATCTTCAGCGGTAGTTTCTAGTCCTTCAACTTTGGTTGTTAATCCTCTTACAACACCAACTGTAGCTGTTACTTCAAGTAGTAGTTCTGTTTGTCAGGGAACTGCTGTAACTTTCACAGCAGCAGGAAGTCCTGCAAACGTTGCTGTAGCAGCATCTTGTAACTACACATTTAATTTATTAGATGTTTATGCTGATGGATGGAATGGAGCTCAAATGAGAGTAATGAATGGAACTACAATAGTAGCAACGCTTGGTTTACCTAGTGGTGGATTTTCTGCACAAACAGTTTCATTGCAATCTGGTATCAGCTATTCTTTAGTATGGAATACAGCAGGTTCTTGGCCTGAAGAGGTTGGAGTACAGGTTGTAAACTCTTCTGGAGTTACCGTTTATTCTATGGGCTATAATAGTCAGGCCCTTGCTGGCACAACACTTGCTGCTATTGCAGCAGATTGTCCTTCAGTGTCTCCTTACCAGTGGAGTTTAAATGGCTCGCCTATTGCAGGAGCAACAAGTGCAACATACACTAGCTCAGCATTGAGTAGCACAGATGTTGTAACTGTTAGTTACACTACCAATGCACCATGTACTTCAACGGCTCCAGCTGTATCTTCAGGTGTATCTGTGAATGTTATTGCTAATACTGTAAATACAACTACAGCATCTGCTTATGTTTCATATTCATGGAATGGACAAACGTACACTGCTTCAGGAGTATATACTGGTGCAACAACAAACTGTGTAACAGAGCAATTAAACCTTACAATACTTACAATGCCATTGGTAACGTTCCAAGTTGACATGGCACAAAGTAATGCCCCTGCGGGTGCAATACCATATGTAAATGGCACATTCAACGGTTGGTGTGGAACTTGTAATCCTATGACAAACATAGGTGGATCAGTTTGGTCTCTTACTATTCCGTTGATGCCTCAAACGTATGAGTATAAGTTTACATACAACGGATGGGATGGTCAAGAAAACCTTCTTGCAGGAACATCTTGTACAGTTACAAACTTTGGATTTACAAACCGTTTCTTAGTGTTGGGCACAACAGACGTTGTTCTACCACTAGTTTGTTGGAATCAATGTTCAGCATGTGTTACGCAGGCTCCAGTTACTTTCAGAGTAGACATGTCACAAAGTGGTGCTCCAGCAGGTTCAATACCTGAGGTTAATGGTACATTCAATGGTTGGTGTGGAAACTGTAACCCAATGACAGATGCAAACGGCGATGGAGTTTGGGAGACCACAATTCTTCTTGCTGAGGGGCCATATGAATATAAGTTCTCTTATAGCAACTGGTTAGGTCAGGAGGCACTTACTCCAGGCTCGTCATGTACAGTAACAAACTTTGGTTATACAAACCGTACGCTTGCAGTTGCAGGTTCACAAGCAATGTTATTACCAGTAGTTTGTTGGAACTCTTGTTCGGCTTGTGTTATTACACCTTCACTTTCGTTAAATGTGTTTTTAGATGGTTACTATCAGAACGGATCAAATCCTGCAACAATGGTAGCTGCTAGATACCTCAACCTTGTGGAAGCGGGATCAGCAACTCCAGGAGCTGTTACAGATGTTGATTTAATTACTGTACAATTGCGAAGCGCAACAAACACAGAGACGATAGTTCATACTGCGACTCCTATGTTACAGAAAAATGGATCTGCATATTGTGAGTTCCCTTTAAGTGCATTAGGCGGCTCTTACTACGTTGTAGTGGATCATAAAGCATCAAATCCTTTGTGGAGTGCAAACCCTATAACTCTAACAACTTCATCTACATATAATTTTACCAATAACCTTGTAAATGCTTATTCTGATGGCGATCCATTGCTTTCTCCAATGCATACAATCGTTTCTGGTTTATATGGAATTTGGTTAGGAGAGTTAAACGAAGATGGATATTTAGATGCGAATGACTTTTCAAATTTAGAAATGGATATTTATTCATCAGGATATCAAGGTCTATATTTACTAGACGGAGACTTCAATGGTGATACATATGTTGATGCATCTGACTTTGCAGTATTTGATTCAAATTCCAATTATGGAGCTTATGAGCAGCGTCCTTATTAAAATACATAATTGCTATTGAAAAAAGTAATTATTTAATAATTTGTTAACCGAAATGCTTAAGGATACCTTAAGCATTTCGGCTAATTTTACAAAATTTCTAATTTAATTTTTTTTATTATGAAAAGTTCTACCAAGGTTTTATTGACTGAGATAAAAGGTTTTTTGTTTAAATTTTTATTGCCGTCAGTTCTAATTTTAGTAAGTTATTCGTTGCGTTCCCAAACCACTACAGCAATTCAAATGGATATGGAGTGGCTAAGTTCAACCTCCAATACTGCTGACTTCCAAATTCGTTTAAAAAATGCGGGAACGTCTGCTGTTACTTTTAACGGTTTAATTATTCGTGGTGTACACGCCCCTGGTTTAACAACGGGAACAATAAGTTGGAAAGCGTTGAATGACAATACGCTTCCTGGATGGTTAAACTGGCCAAATACAGGAACAACTAACTTACCGTATAATTCAACTACAAGAAAATTAAATTTCTCGTCATCTAATAGTATCTTTAATAGCTCAACCGCACAAGCCATTCCGTCTGGTGTTGGTGTAGTTGTGGGCACATTTAGAGTATCAACAACAACAACATGGTCTCCCAACAGCAACTTCGGTTTTGTCTGGGAAATGACATCAGGTGGAGTTGTTGGTTACGTTGATGGCGCAACTTTTGTAACTAACATACAACATTATGGGGTAAGCGGGGGTACAATTTGTGGCCAATGTTTAACAGTAACAGCACCTAGTGTTCAAGCATTAAATCAAACTGCTCCGCCCTCTTCTTCTATATTGACTGGCGCTGCAACAATTTGTTCTGGCGCTTCTACAAACTTAAGTGTAGCAGTAACGGACGGAACAGCTCCTTATACAGTAACAGTAACAGATGGAACCAGTAATTATTCAGCAACCAGCGCAAGCCCAGTAAGTATTCCTGTAAGTCCAACATCAACTTCTACGTATACTATTGTATCTGTAACTGGAGGTGGCACAGGCACAGGAAACTCAGGATCTGCCACAGTAACAGTAACACCTGCCACAACAACAGGAAGTGTTACTACATCAATTTGTGCAGGATCTTCGTATACATGGCCGGAAAACGGACAAACGTATGCAACCGCTCAATCAGGGCTTACTGTAGTATCAGGTTGTAATACTGCAACTTTGAACTTGACAATAACACCAACAACAACAACAGGAAGTGTAACAACATCAATTTGTACAGGAGCTTCTTATACATGGCCAGCAAATGGCCAGACGTATTCAACTCCTCAATCAGGACTTACTGTAATTTCGGGTTGTAATACTGCTACCTTGAACTTGTTAGTAACTTCTGAAACAACTTCAGGAAGCGTAACTACCTCAATTTGTTCCGGATCTTCATATACATGGCCTGCAAATGGACAAACGTATACAACTGCTCAATCAGGACTTACTGTAATTGCGGGTTGTAATACTGCTACCTTGAACCTTACAGTTACACCAATACCAACCCAACCAACACTTGCATGTTACCAAACAGCAGTCTTCAATAACACAACATGTGTTTGGGATGTAACAGGTACACAAGCAGTTCAACCAACACTTGCATGTTACCAAACAGCAGCCTTCAATACAACAAGTTGCGCATGGGATGTAATTGGCACACAAGCTGCACAACCAACAGGTTTAGCATGTTATCAAACAGCAACATTTAATTCTACAACATGTGTTTGGGATGTAACCGGCACACAAGCTGCACAACCAACACTTGCATGTTATCAAACAGCAGTCTTCAATAACACAACATGTGTTTGGGATGTAACTGGCACACAAGTAACAAATACAACAACAGTTACAGGAGTTTCTGGCTCATATACTTGGGCAAACAACGGTCAGACCTATACAAGCAGTGGAATTTATACAGGAAACGATGTTAACTGTGTTGCACAGGTATTGGATTTATCAATAAGTGCATCAACAACTGCATCAATTAGAATGGACATGGAGTGGTTGAGTTCTACAGCAAGCACTGCAGACTTCCAGATCCGTTTAACAAATACTGGATCAATCCCTGTTAAATTAAACGCTTTGATTATACGTGGAGTTCATTCCCCAAGTATAACTACAGGAGCAATAACATGGAGGGCATTGAATGACAACACACTACCAGGATGGTTAAACTGGCCAAATACCGGAACTGCGAACTTGCCTTATATTACATCTCAAAGAAAGCTAAACTTCTCATCAAGCACGGGAATCTTTACTTCAGCTACAGCACAGGCCATCCCATCAGGATCAGGAGTAGTTATGGGTACCTTTAGAATGTCCACAACAACGAACTGGGTGCCAAACAGCAACTTTGGTTTTGTATGGGAAATGACATCCGGCGGAGTCGTGGGTTATGTAAATGGAGCAACAACAGTTACAAACATTCAGCATTATGGCACAGTAAGCACTGCAACGATTTGTGCTTCATGTTTATCAGTAACAGCATCAAGTTCCCAGCCACTAAATACAGTTGGCGCATTATCAGCTACCTTGAGTGGTGATGCAACAATATGTGCAACAAGTTCTACAAACTTAAGTGTAGCAGTAAGTGGTGGTCAAGCACCTTATACAGTAACAGTAACAGATGGCACAAATAATTATACAGCAACCGGCACAAGCCCATTAAGTATCGCTGTAAGTCCAAGTGCAACATCAACGTATTCAATTGCATCTATAACAGGAGGGGGCACAGGCACAGGTACTGCCACAGTAATAGTTACACCAATACCAACACAACCAACAGTAGCGTGTTACCAAACAGCAGCATTCAACAACACAACATGTGTTTGGGATGTAACAGGAACACAAGCAACCGCACCAACAGGTTTAGCATGTTACCAAACAGCAGCATTCAACAACACAACATGTATTTGGGATGTAACAGGAACACAAGCAGTTCAACCAACACTTGCATGTTACCAAACAGCAG
>JBILAB010000067.1:0-9405 GCA_044354455.1 Crocinitomicaceae bacterium
ATAAATAATTTGCTAAAAACTTTTGGGGCTGAACTCAAAACAAATGAGTAACTTCGCGTCAAATCCTTCTGTTAAATATGAGTGATGCTATTAAACATGAATGTGGAATTGCCTTATTAAGGCTAAAAAAACCCTTGCAATTTTATTTAGACAAATACGGAACAGCATTTTATGGGGTGAATAAGATGCATCTTTTAATGGAGAAGCAACACAATCGTGGACAAGATGGAGCAGGAATTGCAAATATCAAATTTGATATGGAACCTGGTCAGCGTTACATTTCTCGCACTCGGTCTATTGCCAAAAGTCCTATTCAAGATATTTTTGACCAGATAAACGGACGTTTTCAGCAAATTCAAAATGAAAATCCAGAAAACCTAAAAAATATTTATTACCTAAAAAAACATGTGGGCTTTACTGGAGAATTGTTTTTAGGTCATTTACGTTATGGAACTTTTGGAAGAAATTCCATTGAAAGTTGTCATCCATTCTTACGTCAAAATAATTGGATTACACGAAATTTAGTAATTGCTGGAAATTTTAATTTAACCAATGTAGATGAGCTTTTCGATGTCTTAGTAAATGTAGGTCAACACCCAAAAGAAAAATCGGATACCGTTACGGTACTTGAAAAAATCGGACATTTTTTAGATGCAGAAAACGATGAATTATTTCAGCAATACAAGAAATTAGGGTTCGATAATTTAGAAGTTTACAATCGTATTTCAGAAAATCTAAATTTGATAAAAATTCTCCAAAAAGCATCAGAAGATTGGGATGGTGGCTATGCGATGGCGGGTCTTTTAGGTCATGGAGATGCGTTTGTTTTGCGCGATCCTTCGGGAATTCGTCCAGCTTATTGGTACGAAGATGATGAGATTTGTATTGTAGCATCAGAACGACCAGTAATTCAAACAGCATTTAATCTTAAAGTAGAAAATATTAAAGAGTTAAAGCCAGGTTATGCTCTAATTATTAAAAAGAATGGAACTGTTACAGAAGAATTAATTAATAAGCCGCTTTCTCCAAAAAAATGTTCTTTTGAACGGATTTATTTTTCTCGTGGTTCTGATTCGTCGATATACAATGAGCGAAAAGCTTTGGGTCGTTTGATTGTAGATAAAGTATTAGCGGCAATTGATTACGATTTTGATAATTCTGTTTTTTCTTTTATTCCAAATACTGCTGAGGTTTCCTTTTATGGCTTAATTAAGGGACTAGAAGAATTTTTAAATGAAGAAAAAATAAAACAAATAATAGCATTGGGAGATAAACCTTCAGCCGAAGATGTTTCCAAAATCATTAAACAAAGAGCTCGCATTGAGAAAATAGCAATTAAAGATGCGAAATTGAGAACTTTTATTACACAAGATGATTCACGCGATGATTTAGTGGCTCATGTTTACGACATTACTTATGGAAGCGTTCGCCCTTTAAAAGATAATTTAATTATTATTGATGATAGTATTGTTCGAGGAACAACCTTAAAACAAAGTATTTTAAGAATTTTAGATCGTTTGGAGCCTAAAAAAATTGTAGTCGTTTCTTCAGCTCCGCAAATTCGTTATCCAGATTGTTATGGTATTGACATGGCTAAAATGGGAGATTTCATAGCTTTTGAAGCTGCAATTCAATTATTAGTTGATACAAAAAGAGAAAATATTATTCAAGACGTATATAGGCAATGTTTATCGCAAGTTAATCTTCCAAAAGAGCAAGTGCGGAATTACGTTAAGGAAATTTATGCACCTTTCACAGATGAAGAAATTTCTGTAAAAATCGCGCAGTTATTGACTCCAATTTCAATGAAATCTAAAGTAGAGATTATATACCAATCGGTAGAAAATCTTCATATCGCTTGCCCTGATAATTTAGGCGATTGGTATTTTACAGGAGATTATCCAACTCCCGGAGGGAATAAAGTCGTAAACAAGGCTTTTATTAATTGGATGGAAAAAAGAAACGAACGCGCTTACTAAATTTGGGTAATTGGGTTACTTAAAATCTTTTCACAAACTCCTTTTCTTTCTTCCATAAATGCAAGTGTCTTTTTATTAATCATTGCATTATTTTCAAGGCAATAGCTCAATTGAATTTTAAAACTTGCAAAATCATGGAATTCAAAACCGATACCCTCTTCTGTAAATTGATCAGCTTCAGGAAATTTTGAATGTTTTGGACCAAAAAGAACGGGTAATCCAAAAGCAGCGGGCTCTAAAATATTGTGTAGGTTTCCCGAAAACCCACCTCCAATACACGCAATATTCCCATAATAAAAAGCTGTAGAAAGTTGACCAATAGTATCTAGGATTAAGACTTGTTCTTCCTTGTAGTTTTTAAAATCAGTGTATTTAATTGCCTTTTCTTTGAGTAGGAACTGAATTTTTCTAACATTACTTTCTGAAACATCATGCGGTGCAATTATTATTTTTCCTTTCCAATCATCCGTTAGTAAGTCGATTAAAATAGCAAGTTCTTTTTCCCAGCTACTCCCAAAAATGAGTGCTTTTTCTTGTGCTAAAAATGACTTGAAAATTGCAGTATGATCAGAGTTTCCAGCTTTGAGAGTTTCTAAAAAAAGTTCCTTGTTTTCACTTACACGATCGTATCGCGTGTCTCCTACAACTGCTACTTCATGAATACCAATAGAATTTAAAAGATTTTTAGTTTCTTCATTCTGAGTAAAATAGTAGCTTATTTTCTTTAATCCTTCTCTAAAAAATCCACCATACCATTTGAAAAAATACTGATTTGGTCTTAAAAGTGTAGCAAGCGAGATAAGTTTTATATTCTTCTTGCTTAATTCACTAATGTAGTTTTGCCAAAATTCATATTTCACAAAAAATACAAGTTTTGGATTTACTTTTTCAATAAAAAAATCAGCATTTCTTGGAGTATCATAGGGAAGATACATTGCTAAATCTACATCATGCCTTCTTTTATGATAATGAAGCATTCCAGAGGGAGAAAAAAAAGTTACCAAAAGAAAGAGTTCAGGATTTTTTAATTTTAAGGAATTCATAACTGGTAATCCCTGATCAAATTCACCCAAAGATGCACAATGAAACCAAATTACTTTTTTATTTTTTGGAATTCCTTCTACTTTAGATTTCCAATTTTTTCGACCCAAAACTCCCATTCTTGCCTTCGCATGAAAAGGGGAAAATATTCTCAATAAAATTGAAAATAGGCAAATTCCAAAATTGTAAAGTACTTTCATTAGTTATAATAAAATTCTTTAGGCTTTCTTTTATAAAAAGGAATATACCACCCAATTCGGAAGCCATACTGAATATCAATCATTTGTTTTGTTGATACAGGAATTGTTGGTGTATCAAAGAAAATAGTTCTTCGATTTTTTGTGAGACCCTCCTGAATATAAAAACCTGCATAAAAATTAAGTGCTCCTGAGTTTCTTAAAAATGAATAACCAATAAATTGATGGAAATTTATTCCTGAAGTCAAGCGATCATATCCCTTTTTATAATCTAATTCTATTTGCGGAATGACTTGATCTGATGTTTCAATTCTTAATTTATTAAGAGTATAGCCAATTCCAGCATGAACTAAAATACCTGAATTACTATTAGGACTCAAAACAGGAAAAATTTTCCCAAGTGAAGCATTTATATTAAATCCTCTCTCGTAAACGAGAACCCTCCCAATATCACCATTTATATCCGTAATATTTCCAACAGTATCAATTAAGTGATCAAATAATCCTTTCAGTTTTATGTTATCTCCAAAGAGAAAATTTCCATCAAATCCAAAACACCAATTTTTTGCCGTTTTATAGTTTGCACTTATCCCTAGATGACTTGCAAAACCATAACGTTCTGCTAAATCTCCCTCTGCCCAATTTCCACCATAATGAACACCGATTAAAGGTGTCGCTATTGAAGAATCTTTAACATTTCGCTGTGCAAAGGAATAGTGAAATAATAGCAAGAACAATAAGGGAAAATAGTATTTCATTTTTCAAAGTTAAACTCATTTTTTTTACAAACGTTCTAATCTCTAATTTGAATACTAAAAAATGATAAATATATCTTATTTAGTGCATCTAAGTAAAATTGACTAACCAACGAAAATTAGTAACTTTGTTGTCAATAAATCAATAGAATGAAAAAAATACAGATGGTTGATCTGGTTTCTCAATATGAGAAAATAAAGCCAGCAATTGATTCAGCAATCATGGATGTTTTACAAAGTGCTCAATTTATTAATGGAACTGAAGTTGCAGGATTTCAAAAAGAATTAGAATTGTATTTAGGCGTGAAACATGTGATTCCCTGCGCAAATGGAACAGATGCTCTTCAAATATCAATGATGGCACTTGGTCTCAAGCCAGGAGATGAGGTTATTACACCATCATTTACGTATATCGCAACCACAGAAGTAATTGCGCTTTTGGGTTTAAAGCCTGTCTTTGTTGAAGTAAATCAAGAAACATTCTGCATGGATGCTAGCAAATTAGAAGCTGCAATTACTTCAAAAACCAAGGCAATTGTCCCAGTTCATTTGTATGGACAAGCTGCTGATATGAACGCAATTATGGCGATTGCAAAAAAACACAAGCTTTTTGTGATTGAAGACAATGCTCAGGCAATTGGTTCTGATTACCATTTATTGGATGGATCACTTGTTAAAACAGGAACAATTGGCGATATCGGTTGTACATCATTTTTTCCATCAAAAAACTTAGGTTGTTATGGCGATGGTGGAGCAATTTGTACAAATGATGATCTACTTGCGGAAAAATTACGAATGATTGCAAATCATGGGCAAAGCAAACGCTATTACCATGATGTAGTTGGCTGCAACTCTAGATTAGATACTATTCAAGCTTCAGTTTTACGAATAAAATTGAGACAATTGGATAATTATATTGATGCAAGAAGAGAAATAGCTGATTTTTATGATGCTTTTTTTGGAGCGATAGAGGGAGTAAAAATCCCATTTCGAGCGGATGACTCAAAACATGTTTTTCATCAATACACATTGACTTTAGAAGGGCATAATCGCGATGGATTGAACGAATTTTTAGCAAGTAAAGATATTCCATCAATGATTTATTACCCGGTTCCTGCTCACAGACAAAAAATGTTTGAGGAATTTGGGAGTGCATCCACAGATTTACCAATTACAGATTGGTTAACCTATCGTGTAATATCTTTGCCAATTCATACAGAAATGGATTTAGAACAATTGGAGTTTATTACAAAAACTGCAGCAGAATACCTCACATTAAAAAGTAATTAAGATCGTATGACCAAAATAGCAGTTGTAGGAACAGGATATGTTGGTTTAGTTACTGGAACCTGTTTTGCTGAAACAGGAAATCAAGTTATTTGCATAGACATTGATGCCGATAAAGTAGAGAAGATGAAAAATGGTATCATTCCAATTTATGAGCCGAATTTAGATACAATTTTTGACCGAAACATATCAGCAAAAAGACTTTCTTTTACAACTTCTTTAGAAGATGGAATTAAGGACGCTGAAATTATATTTTTAGCTTTACCGACTCCTCCTGGTGAGGATGGTTCTGCAGATTTATCCTATATTTTAGGCGTAGCAGAACAACTAGGAAAACTCATTACAGAATATAAAGTAATTGTAGATAAAAGTACGGTTCCAGTTGGAACAGCAGAAAAAGTTCAAGCTGTAATAGCCAAAAATGCCCAAGTTGATTTTGCTGTTGTTTCGAATCCAGAGTTCTTAAGAGAAGGATTTGCCGTTAGCGATTTTATGAAACCTGATAGAGTTGTAATTGGAACCCGAGATGAGCGCGCAAGAAAAGTAATGGAGAGTTTGTATCGGCCATTTGTTCGACAAGGAAACCCAATCTATTTCATGGATGAAAAATCTGCAGAATTAACAAAATATGCCGCAAACTCATTTTTAGCAACCAAAATTACCTTTATGAATGAGGTTGCTAATTTTTGTGAATTAGTTGGTGCAGATGTTGATCAAGTTAGAGTTGGAATAGGTTCTGATACGCGAATTGGCAAGCGATTTTTATTTCCTGGTATTGGATACGGTGGATCTTGCTTTCCTAAAGATGTCAAAGCTCTAGTAAAGTCTGGGGAGGACCTCAACTTTAAATTTGAAATTTTATCTGCTGTACTAAAAGTAAATCAGGAGCAGAAAACAGTATTATTTCCTAAAATTAAAAATTTCTTTCGTGGCGATTTATTAGGTAAAAAAATTGCGGTTTGGGGCTTAGCGTTTAAACCAGATACAGATGACATTCGTGAAGCTCCAGCTTTATTTATGATAGAAGCTCTTTTAGATGCCGGTGCAAATATTAGTGCTTATGATCCTGAAGCCATGCCAAATGTAAAAAATAGTTTAGGTGCTAAAATAGACTATGCGAGTGATGAATATTCAGCATTATCCGGTGCAGATGCACTTTTGATTTGTACAGAATGGGGGATTTTTAGAAATCCAGATTTTACAAGAATGAAATCTTTAATGAAAGATGCCGTTTTATTTGATGGAAGAAACTTATTTGAAATCGATGAAATGAATGATAAAGGATTTTATTATTGTTCTATTGGTCGAAACGTAATTGCAAAATAGATGAAACGCTTATTAATTACAGGTGCTGCAGGCTTTTTAGGGTCTCATTTATGTGATCGCTTTATAAAAGATGGATACCATGTCCTCGCAATGGATAATCTAATTACAGGTCGTTTAAAGAACATCGAACATTTGTTTCATTTAGAACAGTTTGAATTCCATAACAATGATGTTTCAAAATTTATTGATGTTTCTGGAGAATTGGATTATATATTACATTTTGCATCGCCAGCAAGTCCCATCGATTATCTAAAGATTCCGATTCAAACGCTAAAAGTTGGCTCCTTGGGTGTACACAATTGTTTGGGTCTGGCAAAAGCTAAAGGTGCAAGAATATTAATTGCTTCAACTTCTGAGGTTTATGGTGATCCAACTGTTCATCCACAATCTGAAGAATATTGGGGAAATGTAAATCCTGTTGGTCCACGTGGTGTTTATGATGAGGCCAAACGTTTTCAGGAAGCAATAACAATGGCTTACCATAATTTTCATGGTTTAGAAACTAGAATTATCAGAATTTTTAATACCTACGGTCCTAGAATGCGCTTAAATGATGGCAGGGTTCTTCCAGCTTTTATTGGACAAGCATTGCGTGGGGAAGATTTAACGATTTTTGGCGATGGTTCTCAAACGAGGTCTTTCTGCTATGTAGATGATTTAGTGGAAGGCATTGTTCGCTTACTTTTAAGCGATTATGTTTATCCCATAAATGTTGGTAATCCCTCTGAAATCACAATTTCGCAGTTTGCTGAAGAAATCATTCAATTGACAGGTACCAAACAAAGTATAATTTACAAGGGTCTTCCTGTTGATGACCCAAAACAGCGACAACCAGATATTAGTAAAGCAAGAGAGATTTTAAAGTGGGAACCAAAAATTAATCGAGCTGAAGGATTAAAGGTGACATACGAATATTTTAAAGGTTTATCGAAAGAGGAACTTTTTGAATCAAATCATTATAACTTTGATAAATACATAAAGAAATAAAAATGGCATATTTTGCTCATGAAACTGCAATAATTGATGATGCTTGCCAAATTGGTGATGGAACCAAAATCTGGCATTTTTCGCACCTTATGTCAAATTGTATCTTAGGTTTAAATTGTAATCTTGGTCAGAATGTTGTCGTTTCCCCAAATGTAATTTTAGGCAACAATGTTAAGGTTCAAAACAATGTCTCTATTTATACTGGAGTAATTTGTGAAGACGATGTTTTTCTAGGTCCATCAATGGTTTTTACAAATGTAATGAATCCCAGAAGTGCGGTAAATCGAAGAGAACAATATACTAAAACTACTGTGAAAAAAGGAGCGAGTATTGGCGCAAATGCAACTATTGTCTGTGGAAATAATATTGGAGAATTTGCTTTTATTGGAGCTGGTTCTGTAGTTACAAAAGAGGTCCCGGCTTATGCACTTGTGGTTGGTAATCCTGCGCGTCAGATTGGTTGGATGAGTAAAAAGGGACAACGTCTGATTTTTGATGAAAAAGGTTTCGCTATTTGTTCAGAAAGCAATGAAAAATATGAATTAAAGAATAAAAAAGTAAGGAAATTAGAGGATGACAAATAATTCAAAAATACGTTTCGTTGTTATTGGTGCTGGACATATTGGAAAGCGTCATGCAGAAATGATTCGAAGAGATGCAGAAGGCGAATTGGTAGCAATGGTCGATGTTAGATCCCAAAAAGAATGTGCCGCGGAAGACTTTGATGTGCCCTTTTTTAGCACAATGGAAGAACTTTTTGCAAGCGGTTTAGAATTTGATGTTGTCAATGTGTGTACGCCAAATGGGTTACATGCCGAACAGTCATTGATGGCATTAGCAGAAAAGAAAAATGTTGTTTGCGAGAAACCAATGGGCTTAACAAAAGAAAGCTGTGAGAAAATTCTTTTCAAAGCGCTCCAAGAATCAAAGCATGTTTTTTGTGTGATGCAAAATAGGTATTCTCCGCCTTCAGAGTGGATTAAATCAGTAATAACTGACGGTTTACTCGGCGAAATTTACATGGTTCAATTGAATTGTTATTGGAACCGTGATGATCGTTATTATAAGTCTGGTGGCTGGAAAGGAACAGCAGATTTAGATGGAGGAACGCTCTTTACTCAATTTTCACACTTCATAGATATTATGTATTGGTTATTTGGAGACATAAAAAATATTCAAGGAAAATTTGCAGACTTTAATCATCAAACTACAACTGCTTTTGAAGATTCAGGATTTGTAAGCTTCGATTTTATAAGTGGTGGAATGGGAAGTATTAATTATTCTACTTCTATTGCAAATCAGAATTTAGAATCTTCAATGACAATTATTGGAAAAAAAGGGAGTGTGAAAATTGGCGGTCAATACATGAATGAAGTTGAAGTATGTGCTATCTCTGATTATGAAATGCCTGTTTTAAAAGAATCAAATCCAGCAAATGATTACGGGCCGTATAAAGGTTCTGCGGCAAATCACAATTATATTATTTCAAACGTTATTGATACTTTAAAAGGAAGAACTTCTCATACAACAAATGCTCTTGAGGGTATGAAAGTGGTTGATATTATTGAACGAATTTACAAAGTGAGAGATAAATTAAATAAACAATAAATTAATGAATAAGGCATTTGAAAAAGTAATTATTGTTACTGGTGGCGCCGGATTTATTGGCTCTCACGTGATACGTAGCTTATTAAAAAAATATCCGAATTATCAGATTGTAAACGTAGATAAGTTAACATATGCCGGTAATCTCGAAAATTTAAAGGATGTCTCTGATCATGAAAATTATAAGTTTGAAAAAATTGACATTGTAGATGCCGAGGCACTAAGAGC
>JBILAB010000068.1:0-9384 GCA_044354455.1 Crocinitomicaceae bacterium
GGGACGAAAAAATCGATTTTATTCATGTTGATTTGTCAACTTGGAGAAATCAGATAAAAAAGGAACTAAAAGAAAATCATTCTCGAATAGTTTTCAACGATGAAATCGAAGAAATTCTATTTGATGTAACACACACTTGCTCTAAATCCTTCATTACAAATACAAAAGATAAAAATAGCTTCTTAAATGGTTATTCTTGTTCTGTTTTCAACGAAAAGGAAGCAAATAAAACGATATTAAAAGTCTTGATGCAAGGAGCAGACTTTATTGAATTTAAAATTGAAAAAAAAACAAATATAGCCTGGGAAATTTTATTTAACACCATTGAATTTCAGTATATTTTTTCACATATTTCTTTTCAAACACCTGAACAATTAGCATCTTTTCTTGAATATATAGATCCAAAGAAACTTCAATTCTTTTTCTTAAAAATAGATCCCCTAGAAATTAATTTTAGTGCTTTTAAGGAGATTCTTGAAAGCTATTCAGTAAAAATACCTTGTTTTGAAATAAACGGCTTTGAAATAGAGCAAATTGGAGCAAATTGCTATCAGCAAATTGGAATTATGCTTTCTACTTTTCATGAATTACTTTCAACTGAACTTGAAAAAGGAAATTCAATTCATGACTTTATTCAGTTAATTCATTTTAATGTTGGAATTGGTCAAAATTATTTCATAGAAATAGCAAAAATTAAGGCCTTAAAATGGCTAATTCAACAAATTTCTCATTCGTATGGAATAGAAAATTTTGAACCTACTATTACTGCTAATATCGGCTGGATAAATAAATCATTAAAAGATATCGACTCTAATCTATTGAGACAGACAAGTGAAGCAATGGCGGCGCTTAATGCCGGAGTTAATGGTATTATTGTTCACCCTTGCGATAATTTTTCAAATCAAAAATTCTCAACGCTACTTCAAAGAATGGCATTGAACATACCAATAATTCTTAAGGAAGAAGCTAATTTTAATTCTGTTTATGAATCTTTAAACGGGAGTCATGTAATCGAAGGTTTATGCAAGGAAATCTCTGAAAAATCTTGGGTTTATTTTACTGAATTAGAAAATTTTAATGTCCTTAGAAGCAATGAAAAAATCAAAAAAATTTCAAGTGATATTTCCCTAAAACGTACTTTGCGAATTGAAGCAGTTAAAACAAATCAAAAAGAATACATTGGAATAAATACATTATTCTCCGAAAATTTATGTTCAGCAGAATGGACTGAGACCAAAGAATATATGGGAATACCTTACTTAATTCTCGAACAAGAATTTCAGAAAAAATGAAGCGAATAAAATTTAATACAATTCCATTTAAAGAATTTAAAATTGCTAAACCAGAAATTAGTTTAGTTAAAAACGCTGAAGAAATTACCATTCGTCGATCTTTCAATAGAGATAATTTAAAGAAAATAAAACACCTAGCTTATCGTTCTGGCTTTGCACCATTTATTGGCGGTCCGTATGCGTCGATGTACCTAACAAAACCATGGACAATTCGACAATATGCAGGGTTTTCTACTGCAGAAGAATCAAATGAATTTTATCGAAAAAACCTAGCGGCTGGTCAAAAAGGTTTATCAGTTGCATTTGATTTAGCAACACATCGAGGTTATGATTCCGATCACGAAAGAGTACTTGGCGATGTAGGAAAAGCTGGTGTGGCTGTAGATTCGATTGAAGACATGAAAATCTTATTTGATAAAATTCCTTTAGACCAAATGTCAGTTTCAATGACCATGAATGGTGCCGTACTTCCCATTATGGCTTTTTATATCGCAGCAGCTATGGAACAAGGAGTTTCAATGGAACAACTTTCTGGAACTATCCAAAACGATATTCTAAAAGAATTTATGGTACGGAATACTTACATCTACCCACCTACTCCATCCATGCGAATAATTGCAGACATTTTTGAGTTTACAAGTCGAAAAATGCCAAAATTTAATTGTATTTCTATTTCTGGTTATCACATGCACGAAGCTGGTGCAACAGCTGCAATTGAATTAGCATATACATTGGCAGATGGATTAGAATACATTCGAGCAGGATTAGAGGCAGGATTAAAGATAGATGAATTTGCCCCTCGCCTAAGTTTCTTTTGGGGAATTGGAATGAACCATAATTTGGAAATCGCAAAACTACGAGCGGGGAGATTGCTTTGGGCGAAACTTGTCAAAAAATTTGAACCAAAAAATGAAAAATCTCTTGCTCTAAGAGCTCACTGTCAAACTTCTGGTTGGTCATTAACAGAACAAGATCCCTATAATAATATAGCAAGAACATGTATTGAAGCATTGTCTGCTGCTTTAGGAGGAACACAATCATTACACACAAATGCACTAGACGAAGCAATCGCACTACCAACAGATTATTCAGCGAGAATCGCACGAAACACGCAACTATTTCTTCAAAAAGAAACTGGCATAATGAGTTTTATTGATCCTGTAGCGGGAAGTTATTACTGTGAAACCTTAACAGATGATTTAGCAAAAGAAGCATGGAACTTAATTCAGGAAATTGAGGAATTGGGAGGAATGGCAAAAGCAATTGAGACAGGTGTTCCGAAAATGAGGATTGAAGAAGCTGCAGCTATTAAACAAGGAAGAATAGACTCAGGAAGAGAAATAATTGTTGGTGTAAACGGATATTTAAATTCGGAGGAAACAGTCATAAAAATACTTGAGGTAGACAATGAAAAAGTAACTAAAGCACAATTAATTCGCTTAAAAAAATTAAAAGAAACAAGAAATAATAAAAAAGTTCTTAGCTTGCTTGAAGAATTAGAAAATTGTGCTAGAACAAAAAAAGGAAATTTACTTGAAATTGCAGTACGTTGCGCGCAAGAAAGATGTACTCTCGGTGAAATATCTCTCGCACTTGAAAATGTTTATGGTCGCTACACAGCTACAATTAGAACAATAAGTGGAATTTATTCAAAAGAAGCTATGAAAGATGACGATTTTAAAAATGCAATGGCACTTGTTGAAGAATTTAGCAATTTAGAAGGACGGCGACCAAGAATTATGATTGCAAAAATGGGACAAGATGGGCATGATAGAGGAGCAAAAGTAATCGCCACCTCATTTGCTGATATTGGCTTTGATGTTGATATAGGTCCGCTTTTTCAAACACCAGCTGAAGCAGCTAAACAAGCTGTAGAAAATGATGTTCATATTCTTGGGGTTTCATCTTTAGCTGCAGGTCATAAAACATTAGTCCCTTCAGTTATAGCTGAATTAAAGAAAATTGGCAGGTCTGATATTATGGTTGTAGTTGGTGGCGTTATTCCAAAACAAGATTATAACTTTTTAAATGAAGCTGGGGTTTTTGGTATTTTTGGCCCCGGAACTAAGATTTCAAAGGCAGCACAAGATATTTTGCGCTTACTAATTAAAAGTCATCAATAAATTTTGTAAATTCGGCACATAAATTGATTTATAAACTAAAAATAATATGAAAAAAAATAAGTTCTTTTTCAAAATAATCTCTTTCATTATAGCAATAATTTTTATCAGCAATTTTTCTGTTGCTCAAAAACCAAATCCAAAAGAATTACCAAGTATTTCTTTTAGTGCATCAAAAAACATAGTAGTACTTGACGATTCTAAAGAGAACTCAAATATTGTGAAATTAGATTCGAGATTCAATTCATTAGGAACAAAGGAATTACCAAATAGTACCCTATGGGAGATTTCTGGAACTCAAGGTAGAGACTGGGAGATTGTTTCTGGAACAACATCGTCTAAAACAATCCAAGTAAAATTTAAAAAAGTAGGCAGTTTTAGCATTTCAATCTCAGTAGGCTATTCATTTAAGAACAAAAAAGGAGAAGATGAGGAAGATGAAACAACTTATGAACAAGAAAATTATATTACAGTTACAAATAATTTAGATGAATTAACACAAATCCACGCTGACAGCAATTTCATAAAACTTGTGAAGAGATCAGAAGACTTTAGAGTTAAACCAAAATATGCTGGAGATCCGACACCACTTATTTTTCTTGCAAAAGGATATTATGGTATGTATCGAAAAGATTTACAAGATCCATTAATTATTGACCCTTATGATCAAGCAATAATAGCTACAGCTGAAGCTATTGAAATGGATCAAAATGGTATATTTAACATGCCAATACACAAAATGTGGTTAACTAATTTTCAAATTGAAATTTTAGATAATGGCATTACGTTTAATTTGGATAGTGAGGATGGATATCCAACTTTCTTTGTTTCAAAAGATGTAGCAAAAAATGCTGAAACTAATGAGCAAATGAAAGAAGCAATTGAACAATATAAATCTATTACAAAAAACACAGTTTCTTGCCGCTTGCTTGAAGCAGCTATTAAATACCATACAAAAGATGTAAAAGGGGCAAATGCAATTTTTACAATAGAAATACCTAATCTATTAAAATTAGTTGATATTGATAAATTTACTGATGCTGACTTGAAAGCATTTAAATTAGGAATTATATTAAGTGCTCAAATACTAGCTAAAAGAGATGGCGGGAATGGTAATGCTTGTAAAATTTTAGATAAAGTCTCAATGTGGTTAGAAACAGATCGGGAGTTTTTCTCTTTCTATGAAAAAAAATTAAACAGTTGTAAAACAGATTAATTTAACAATACAATCTTTAAAACTTAAGATGTATCATAATATAGGGTTCTTTTTTTTTCTTAAAATTGCTCATGATGGGAATTCCAAATTACTTTAAAAACAAATATTGGGTAACAATATTTGTTTTTCTTACCTATGTGCTTTTTTTAGATGAGTTAGATATTTTCTCAATAATTATCCAAAAAAAGAATTTAATTGAGTTGGAAATTCAGAGAGATGACATGAAAAGTCAATTACTATCTACTCGAGCCACACTAAGAAAACTAAATAAGATAAATTACTTAGAGTCGTATGCTAGATCTCAAAAATTCTTTAAAAAAGATGATGAGGAAATTTTTATTATCACCTACAAGAGTGATTTTAAGTGATTGCTTAATTTTACTTAAAAAGCCTTCAAACATAAGTTTATTCCAATAAAGATTGTTTTTATCCGTTCTTCTATAATGATGTTACCAAAACGATTACTTCTTTTAATTCTTCTCATCAGTTCAGTAATCATAAGTTCTAGCTGTAAAAAGAAAAATTTTTTATCTAAAAAGAATCTCAGTTTTTCAATTGACACTTTAGTATTCGATACTGTTTTTACAAGTATTGGTTCAACAACAAAGCAATTCAAAATCTACAATAAAGAAAATAAAACAGTAAATATTTCGGATATTGAACTTATGGGAGGAGACGCTTCTCCATTTAGAATGAATGTAGATGGAATAATGAGTACTAAGATTCAAGATATCGAATTGGAAGGAAAAGATAGTTTATTTGTTTTTGTGGAGGTTACGCTAGCTGTTAGTGGACAAAATTTACCATTAATTATTGAGGATTCTATTCGTTTCAGAACAAATGGAGTGGATCAATATGTGAAATTGGCTGTTTGGGGACAGGATGCCTATTTCCATTATAAAGATTTAAATGAAGGAATTTGGCCTACTGATAAACCTCACGTTATTTATGGTTATGCCGCAATTGACTCAGCTAAAACTTTAGAAATTCAAGCAGGAACTCAAATTTACCTTCATAAAAATGCTTTATTATATGTATATAAATCAACTTTAAATATTCAAGGGACAATTGGAAATGAAGTTGTATTTCAAGGAGACCGTTTAGAACAAGATTATCAAGACATTAGTGGACAGTATTATGGAATCTATTTTGAGAAAGCACGACCTAGCACAATAAACTATGCAATAATTAAAAATGGAACATCTGGTATTCACTTATATTCTAGAGATCAAGCATTCACAGATTATACCTTGAGTGTTACAAATACAATTATTAAAAACCAAGCGAGATATGGGATTTTTATTTATTCAGGCGCTAAAGTAAAAGCTGAAAATTGTATCATAGCAAAAAATGGTACTCATGCCCTTTTAGTTTTAGAGGGAGGAGATTTTAATTTCAATCATTGTAATTTATTAGGTTATGGACCATCTACATCAGCAGCAGTTGGAATTAGTAATTTTTACAACGATTATTCAAGTGGAACGACAAATGTTGGTTCTATAAACGAAGGTGTTTTACAGAATTGTATTATTGCGGGTACTTTACCCACTGAAATGGCAATTGATACAATACAAATGCAGGGCGTAACAATAAACTTTAATTTCAACCATTGCCTGATCAAATCTGAAGAAATTCAAACCGATGGTTTTTATCAAAATATTCTATGGAATGGCAACCCTAATTTTACAAACACAAATGAATTTGATTTTTCATTCCCAAATAGCGCAATTCACAATGAGCAAGGAATAAATTCTAGTGTGGTTTCTGATATATTCGGGAATCCAAGAAATAATCCTCCGGATATTGGAGCTATTGAAGTCAATTAGATTTTATAGGACAAGCCCAATGAAAGAAGTGGCCCACCCAAACCTACTTCACCGTGAATACCCCAATTATAGTTAAAAAAATAACGATAGCCATAGCATAGTCGCACTGAAAATGGAAAAATGACTGCTTCACTTCCTGATATTTTTTCAATAACATTTCCATTTTCACTTGTTTTTTTCCACTTGTTGTTTGTTCCAAAACCTACCCCTAAGTATGAATCAGACATATCACTAAATGCTGAAAAGTGAAAATTCATTCTTACGTGAATTCGTAAACGCTGAGTTGAAATAAGCATATTTTTGTTAATTGTAGTCCAAGCATTATTCATAAAGACATCTTGTGAGGTTCTATATTTCTCATTTAATGTATTATACATTAGGTCAATTCCTATACTTAAAGCATCACTGAACATGTAAGAATAACGAAATCCTGAAGGTCCAATACCTGAAAACTTCTGATCTTGTTTTTCGAGTACACTAGTGTCAGTTATTTGAGCAGAAAGACGACCTAAATTTGGAAATCCAAGGTAAGGCTCAATTAATTGATTCGAAGTAAATGAAATTTGAGATGAGGCTGTAAATTTTGTAAACAAGAATATAAAAAACACTAAATATTTAAACATCTTACTTTTGTGATAGTTTAATTAAATTCAATGCAGATCCGGCTTTAAACCATTCAATCTGAGAAGCATTATAAGTATGATTTAAAAAGATATTTTCTATTGCCCCATCTAAGTGTTTTATTTCAAGATTTATTTGTTTCCCTGGAGAAAAAGATGCTAAATCAGTAAAACTCAAGATATCATCTTCACGGATTTTATCGTAATCATTTTCAATGTTAAAAGTCAAGCCTAACATTCCTTGCTTTTTTAAATTTGTTTCGTGAATTCGCGCGAAAGATTTTACAATTATTGCACAAACTCCTAGATGTCTTGGCTCCATTGCTGCATGTTCACGTGAAGATCCTTCACCGTAATTGTGATCACCGACAACAACAGTAGGAATTCCTGCGGCTTTATAAGCACGTTGTACTGCTGGCACTTCACCATATTCACCAGTCAAAAGATTTTTTACTGAATTAGCTTTTCCATTAAAAGCATTTTCTGCACCAATGAGCATATTGTTTGAAATATTATCTAAATGTCCACGGTAACGCAACCAAGGTCCAGCCATAGAAATATGATCAGTAGTACATTTTCCTTTTGCTTTAATAAGTAATTTCATTCCTAAGATATTTTCTCCGTTCCAAATCGGGAAATTTTCCAATAATTGCAGACGAGATGAGTTCGGATCTACTGAAATAAGGATTCCACTACCATCTTCAGCAGGTGCTTGAAAACCGTTGTCTTCAACATCAAAACCCTTATTCGGAAGTTCGTCACCATTTGGAGGACTAAGCTTTATTTGCTCACCATTCGCAGATGTCAAGGTATCTTTTAATGGATTAAAGCCCAAATCCCCAGAAATCGCAATCGCTGCAACCATTTCAGGGGAAGTAACAAATGCATGCGTATTTGGATTTCCGTCAGCACGTTTCGAAAAATTTCGATTAAAGGAATGAATTATCGTATTCTTTTCTTGCTTCTCTGCTCCTGCACGATCCCATTGTCCGATACAAGGACCGCAAGCATTTGTAAAAATTTTAGTGCCCATTTTTTCAAAAGTAGCAATGATTCCATCTCTTTCGATAGTATAACGCACTTGCTCAGATCCAGGATTTATTCCGAATTCAGCTTTTGGAGTAATTCCATGCGCAACCGCTTGTTCAACTATTGATGCAGCACGCGCCATATCTTCATACGATGAGTTGGTGCAAGAACCAATTAATCCCCATTCCACTTTCATCGGCCAATTATTTGCTTCCGCTTCTGCCCGCATTTTTGAAACTGGAGTTCCTCTGTCCGGAGTAAATGGTCCGTTTATATGTGGTTCTAACTCACTTAAATTAAGTTCGATAAGTTGATCGAAATACTTCTCTGGATTTTCATAAACCTCAGGGTCACCTGTTAGATGTTCTGCAATTAAATCTGCTGCAGCAACGACTTCTGCCCTTCCAGTTGCACTTAAATAGCGTCGCATGGAATCGTCATAACCAAAAGTAGAGGTAGTTGCTCCTATTTCTGCTCCCATATTACAAATAGTGCCTTTTCCTGTGCAAGATAATGAAAGAGCGCCAGGACCAAAATATTCAACGATTGCTCCTGTCCCACCTTTTACAGTTAATATATCAGCAACTTTTAAAATTACATCTTTCGCAGATGTCCAACCGTTTAATTTACCCGTCAATTTTACCCCAATTAATTTTGGAAACTTTAATTCCCAAGCCATTCCTGCCATTACATCCACTGCATCAGCACCACCCACTCCAATTGCAAGCATTCCCAAACCACCAGCATTTACGGTATGAGAATCTGTTCCTATCATCATTCCTCCAGGAAAAGCATAATTTTCCAAGACAACTTGATGTATAATCCCTGCTCCTGGCTTCCAAAATCCAATTCCATATTTATCTGAAATAGTAGATAGAAAATTAAAAACCTCATTGTTTTGATTCAAAGATTCTTGTAAGTCCTTTGTAGCGCCAACTTTTGCCTGAATTAAATGATCTGCATGAACAGTAGAAGGAACAGCAACCTTTTTCTTGCCCGCTTGCATAAATTGTAAAAGTGCCATTTGAGCTGTAGCATCTTGCATAGCTACTCGGTCTGGAGCAAAATCAACATACGACTTTCCTCTTTCATGAGAAACAGTTGCATTTTTATCCCAAAGATGAGCATATAGTATTTTTTCAGATAAAGTAAGAGGCCTTCCTATTACTTTTCTAGCTGCTTCAATACGTTCTGGATACTTTTCGTATACCTTTTTAATCATTTCTAAATCAAAAACCATCTTCTTCTAAATATTACAATTTTGTGTGCCACAAATTTAAT
>JBILAB010000247.1:0-2618 GCA_044354455.1 Crocinitomicaceae bacterium
CTTTCTGGACCGCCTTCACCAGCAAACATGCGTGTTGGATCTTCACCTTCTCTTTTAAATGGAAATAAACCTGCTGTATAGGGGAATTCTCCTGGATAATTCTCTTGTAAAACCCATCTTAAAATATCGCCCCAGCTACTGTATTTTGGAGAAGAAACTTTTGGAATTTGTGAGTGAGAAAGTGATTCTGTATGCGTCTCAATTTTAATAATTTTTTCTCGTACTTTAAATTCAAAATTTGGATTCTTAAATAGCTGTTTTTTATCTTTCCAAGTTTGAATTATCGCCCAATTTTTAGGATCAAAATTTAATTTTTCTATTTCAAAGGTTTCTTGTAAACTTTTTACTAATCTATCTTTATCCTCGAACTTCGCATTTTGCATGGTAGCAATAGCACTATTCAAACCATATAATTTTTCAGCTACAAGCACTTGCTCATTTACCCATTTATCGTAGGAGCGGTTATTTTCAGAAATTTCAGATAAATAGCGTGTTCTATCTGGTGGAATCACAAAAATCTTTTCAGACATTTCTCGTGTGATTTCAAAGGTTGAATTTAAATCCATTCCTGTTTTCTCTACAACTTTATCCATAATTACCTTGTACAAGGAATTCATTCCTGGATCGTTGAATTGTGAAGCAATAGTTCCATGAACAGGCATTTCATCAACTGCAGTTTCCCACAAATTATGATTTCTCTGGTATTGTTTTCTAACATCGCGTAAAGCATCAAGTGCGCCACGTTTATCAAATTTATTGAGTGCAATTACATCTGCAAAATCAAGCATGTCAATTTTTTCTAACTGCGTTGCTGCACCATATTCTGGAGTCATTACGTACAAGGAAACATCCGAGTGATCTAAAATTTCAGTATCAGATTGACCAATTCCTGAAGTTTCAAGAATGATGAGGTCATAATTCGCAACTTTTAGAATACTTATAGCTTCAGCAACATGCTTTGAAAGCGCAAGGTTTGATTGTCGAGTTGCTAAAGAACGCATGTAAACCCGATTACTTTTAATTGAATTCATTCTGATTCTGTCGCCCAATAAGGCACCGCCTGTTTTTCGTTTTGAAGGATCAACTGATACAACTGCAATTTGTTTATCGCCAAAATCTACAAGAAAACGCCGCACTAGTTCGTCTACCAGTGATGATTTCCCTGAACCTCCAGTTCCAGTAATTCCTAATACAGGAATAGACTTTGTTTTGGCAAGTTCTCTGATTTCGTTTAAGATGATCTTATTTTCTTCAGGAAAATTTTCGGCAGCAGAAATAGCACGTGCAATGGAAGGAATATTTTTTATAGCTATTTTCTTTATTGCATCTGCAATATTTTCACCAACTGGAAAATCACATTGTTGAACGAGATTATTAATCATTCCTTGTAAGCCCAATGTTCTTCCGTCGTCTGGGTGATAAATTCGCGTAATTCCGTAGTCATGCAACTCTTTTATTTCCGTAGGGAGAATTGTACCTCCACCTCCACCAAAAATTTTAATGTGAGGAGCGCCTTTTTCTTTTAGCAAATCACACATGTATTTAAAATACTCGATATGACCACCTTGATATGATGTCATTGCAATTGCTTGAGCATCTTCTTGTATTGCACAATCTACAACTTCTTCAACAGAGCGATCATGCCCCAGGTGAATTACTTCACATCCAGTTGCTTGAATGATTCTTCGCATAATATTGATTGCAGCATCATGGCCATCAAAAAGCGAAGCAGCAGTTACAATTCTTATCTTATTAATTGGTTTGTATGGTGCAACTTGTTCCATCTTTTTAGATATCTTTTTCTGAATGCGTTAAAATTACGAAAAAAGCATTATTTATCTGCGAGTTTATCTTCAATAGTGTTGAATTCCTCTTCAGTACTAATTTCGTAGATTTCTCTTTTATTTAGCATATCTTGTATCAGAATAATCTCAGGATATTTATTTGCAATAATTTCAATTTTAAAGTATTGATTTCCGACACATTGAATTTCAGTAAAAGTTCGTTCGCCTGAAATTTCATAAAACGATTTGCCATTTTTTAATTTTCGATAGTATGGAAATGTAGTTTGATTCATTTCAATTTACCACCTTTTTTAATGAAACCAATAAATTCACTGAATTGCTTCTTCGATTTAAACACTTTTAAAAATTCACTAAAAAAAGATTTATTTTTTATGCTTGATTCTTCTTCAACTTTTGGCACTTCATTTTCTAAAACTGGTGGTGGCTGAATTAAATTATCTTCCTGATCTTTAGAAATTTCATCAGCAAGCTCAAAGTTTTTTTGTGCTTTTTGCTTATACCCTAATTTTTCTTGAAGTAGACCAATATTATTGTATGAAACTGCATCTTCTGGATCGAGTTCAATGGCTTTTTCGTAATCTAAAATTGCAGCTTCTGTATCGCCAAAAAAATCTCTAACATAAGCTCTAGAAGCATAGCGATAGCCATAAGAATTCTCTAAAAAAACTGCTTGATCAAAATCTTGTAGGGCTTCTTCTTTTTTATTAAGATGTATAAAAATTACTCCACGATCACTTAATAAATTAGCTTCATTTGGAAAGAGGTAAATTAAATCATCAAAGATTTTTAATGCTTGTTGATAATCCTTCTCCA
>JBILAB010000248.1:0-2616 GCA_044354455.1 Crocinitomicaceae bacterium
AAAATTTCAAAAAGGAGTTAAGTGAAAAATTTAAAGATCGATTTGAATTAATAGAACTAAATGTTGGCACAATCGTTTCCAATGATTCCCTAAAATTTAATGAAAATACCTCGGCTTTAGAACTTGGGTTTGAAAAAATAAATGTTGATTATTACAATCGAAATATTGGGGGAATTGCTTTTATTTCAGATGGGAATTACAATGTAGGAGCTAATCCTAGTTATGCAGCAGAAAAAATAAGCTTAACCCCAATCTTCACATTAACAGTTGGGGATACAATTCCAAAAAAAGACCATTTTATTAAACATATTACGGCAAATGATATTGCTTTCTTAAACAATGAATTTCCTGTAGAGGTTGATGTCGAAGCATTCAAAATAGGAAAAAGAAATGCCAATATTAGTATTTACAAGAATGGGCAAAAAATTGCAAGTCAAGTACTTAAATATGAATCTGGGAAATATAATTTTACAGAAGCTAATTTCATTTTAAAAGCAGATAATATTGGATTCCAAACCTACACAGTAAAACTTGAAGCCATAGATGGTGAGTATACCTTAAAAAATAATCAACGCAGTTTTTATGTAGAAGTAATTGATTCAAGAAATAAGGTTTTATTGCTTAGTGGTGCCCCGCATCCAGATATATCAGCACTTAAGTCAGTTTTAGATGAATATGAAGGCAGTGAAGTAATTACAAGTTTATATTCTGAGTGGAATAAATCTCTTGATGAAGTAGATCTTATCATTTGGCATGAACCAGGAATAAATTTTGATCAAAATACGCTACAGCTTATAAAGCAGAAAAACATTCCGATTTTTTTTATAATTGGTCCGAATACAAGTAGTGGTGCTATTTCTAAATTAAATATCGGCATTACAGTTGCTGCAGGAAATCAGACAGATGAAAGCCAGGCTGTGATAAATAAATCATTTTCTGCTTTTGAATTGAGTGACAAAACAGTTGAAGCAATTGATTTTTTCCCTCCTTTAACTTGCAAATTTGGAACAATTAGTATCAATGGAAATAATGAAGTATTGTTAAATCAACGTATTGGATCAATTACAAAAAAAGAGCCATTGTTGTTTTTCTTAAATCAAAACAATGCTAAATCGGGAGTTTTGTATGGAGAAGGTCTTTGGCGATGGCGAATAAACGACTATTTAAGAAATTCTAATCAAGACGCCTTTAATGAATTTTTTAGTAAAATCACAAATTACCTTCTCGTAAAGCAACAAGGAGCTGGATTAAGAATTGAATTTCCAAATCGATTTACAATTGATGAAGAGGTATTAGTGAATGCATCTTTTTATAATTCATCTTTAGAACCAATTACTACTCCAAAAATTTCAATTGAAGTAACAGATCAAAAAGGAAAAAAATATAAATCTCAATTTGGTTTAGTAGGAACAAGTTACAAATTAGCACTCGGTAAACTAAAGTCAGGGAATTATTCTTGGCGTGCAAAGACAACTTTTAATGGGAAATCCTATTCCAAAAAAGGAAATTTTCTAGTCGAAGATATTCAAATTGAAAAAACGGAATCAAACGCTAATCAAGGTGTGATGAAACAACTTTCAAAACAATCAAATGGCAAATTTTATCTTTTAAAAGATTATAAAAAAACCATAGAAGATATATCGAATAGAAAAGATATTACTACCATTAGCTATGCAGAAACTTCATTTGACGATCTTATAGAGTACATCGTAATCTTTATCCTTATTTTCTTATTTCTTTCAGGAGAATGGTTTCTTAGAAGGTGGTATGGCTCTTATTAAGATTTAACCTGTAAATAAAGATTTGCTAATTGTTTTATGGGAGTTTTTATAGTATTGTATTTTAAAATAGAATAACTAAAATCTTGAGCTCCAAACTTTTTATAGAAACCTGCTACACCCTTGTCATTTGAACCAACGAAATCGAAATTATCAAAACTTCCAATTAGACTTTGTAAAACAAAATCAATCAAACCGTAAAAAGCACCTTTTTCTCGTCCAATTTTATTTACGGTTCCCTTCATGAAATATACTTGCTTTTGAAAAAAAATAAAGAAACCACAAGCTATCATTTCCCCCTTGTAAAATGCGGCAATTAACTTTCCATTCTCTCTTTTTAATGTTTCATTAATTAGTTGATGTAATTTACTATAAGAATTTGACTTTAATGACTTTATATTTTTAATTTTTTTGAAAAATTCTATAAAAGTTCCAGCGTCATAAAATAATTTATATTCTATTCCTCTATCTAATTTGGAAATAACTCGAAGTGCATTCTTAGAATAATCATTGTGTAATAATTCACACGAACTAGGAATACTCAATTTCTGAAAAACCCCATTACTGTTTGATTCCTTAAGTTCAAAGTCAAGATTTATATTGACCAAAGAATAAGTTTCTCTAAAAATAGCTATGATTGCTGATCTGTGATCTTCATTTTCATTAAAAATAGATAAAGAACGTATAAACTTTGGTTGAAAAACATAAGTCAAGCCATATTTTTGGGCTTTCGGAATTGGCATAAAAGCTTCATAATTCAAATAAACCAAAGCATCCCAATTAGGATGTAAGATGTCTAAAACCCAAGAAAGCATGAAAAAAGATGGTGAGGCAGAGG
>JBILAB010000069.1:0-9355 GCA_044354455.1 Crocinitomicaceae bacterium
ATTTTTATCTGCTGACCATAAACCTGTGGAATTTAAAACAGAGTTTGCAACAGAAAACCATTGGTTGAAATTTGAGGCACTGTATCCTGCTGTTTGGAGCAAATTAGCATTGAAAAGTGAAATTCCACCTTCTGTATTTACATGCAAATAAGAGTCACTTGTCGAAATAGAATTAATTTCAAGTGAAAACGGTGAAGGTGCAAAGACTTCTTTACCATTGCTTGTTAAACGATAAAGCGTATCAGAACCATAAGTTGGTGTTTTAAAAAGGACAAAGAAAACAGTACTAAAATTCTCTAATCCTGCATAAAAATTTGTAGAAATTTGCGGTAATCGCATGTCGGTAGTCCACTGAGATGGATCCGGCAAGGCGGGATTAGTATAAATTGCATATAGTAATTTTGAAGGAGTAAGAGCAAAAAGTGTATCTGCTTTTAAGGTAACATCCACTATTTTTTCCAAACCATCTGTTGGGTAATAAGTATCTTTGATTTCTTTTTTTTCATCGTTTATTTTTACAATAGAAAAATCAGTTGCAGCTAGAATAAAATCACCATTTCTTCTGAAGGAATTAATTTTTTTAGAATAGGGAATCGAAGCTAATTTTAAAGCAGGAATGTTATAAATCTCTCCTTCTTTTAGAACATCAATATTCCCATTTTTATATCCGATATACAATTGATTTGTTTCAGCGTAAAAATAAAGAGTCGAAATTTCAATGTCTGAAAGCCCATTGACAGCGGTCCATAATTTCTTTTCTTTTGAAGCTATGTCGTATTCAAATAAGCCGTTTTCAAAAGCTGTAAAAACAGTAGATTCTGATGCTGCAATTGCTATTGCTTTACTTGTTGCAGAATGAAAGCGCCATGTTCCTGTACTAATTTGGGCTTGTGATTTTATAAATAGTAAAAAAGAAAAAACAATCAGTAGAATTTTCATGGGAATCTTGTTCTTTCAACCAACGACTAAATATAATTTATGTTGTATTGAGTTCAATATTTTAACTGAAAAGCATTTATAAAAACAACTTCGTTTTTATTTTCCCAAATAGAGTATAAATTTAGTGGACGAATTAATAGATTATCAACCTACTTTACTTGCTTCTTTTTTTCACCGTCGAATAGGAATAAGTTATTTGCGTAAGAATCAGGTTGTGTTTTAAAAATAGCATGTCGTTCGTCCTCGTTTGAAAAATAGCAAAGTTAGAAAAAGGTATAAAATCACACCTGCCCACATCGAAATACTTACAAAACTAGCGCGAATCACATTTTTTGGCTCAAAACTGAATTCAAGTGTGCTTTTCCCCTTGGGAAGATCGACAGCCATGAATGTTTCACTCACTTTGACAACAGGAACGGACTTTCCGTTTACTTTCGCTGTCCAAGATGGATGGTAATTTTGTAGATAAATGAATTTCCTAGCATCGGGCAATTCTGTGTGAAGTATTAACTCATTAGGAGAAAAGGTCTCCACCCAAAATTTTTGCACCGAAAGCGTATCGATCGTTGTTGTATCGATATGATTGTTTTTATCCAATCGTTCAGCGAAAAAATAGACAGGATACTGAATCAATTTGTCAAATTCACCAGTCTCAATCGCACGTGCCATATTTCTATACGTATACGGGCTGATTCCGTCGTAAGTCGGTCGCTTAAAATAAATGGATAAGTTCTTCCAAAGTTGGTCAAAATGCTGACTTTGGTCTACGTCATTAAAAGTTGTAAGTGGCAGCGTTGATGACGGTATTGGAAATCCTTCGGGCAGCGTATCCATGCCAACTGAGGCGTCATTCAAGGATCGATCGTAGAGGACAGTCGCGTATTGATTCATCCATGTAAAAGAAATAACTTCTATCAAGAATACAAGTAGAAACGTTTTTTTCCAGCCCAATAAAGTATCACCGAATAACTTGAATTTGCGCATCAATAAAAATAATCCCATGAGTAAAATGAGCACGCCAGTTTGAAGAAAAATCAATTCATTGATCTGTGCCACATTTATAAAATGCAACCAGCCAATCGTGAAGATTTGCATGAATTTGTATTGTTCAACACCTGAGAAGAGGAAGAGATTAGAGATTCCAAAACAGATGATCGCGAAGAGAAGTTGACGGGTGAAAAGTTTAAGTGCCTGTACTGATTGACTCAGGTAGTGCAACGAAAATCCTGCAGAGAAAAGAAAGAAAAACAAGGCAAATAATCTGAACAGCGATGGAAAACGGAATAAATCCATGAAGGGAAGATAGGTTGTCCATGTACGAACAGGCAGGGATTGTCCCATTGAAATTAAAAGAAACAATATCCCAATTCCAAAGAAGATTTTTACATTTTTTGGAGCATCTTTTCGAAACAATACCGCTAAAATCGTCAGCAAGAGTAACACGCCAAAATACGCATTGGTCATCGAGAAATCGGCTCCCCAGAATGCCTGATCGTTCTTCGTTGTCGCCAGTGGATAGATGAAAGATATGAGTGCCTCGGGCGAGAACGATCCTTCCAAGGTATTCCAAACATCTGCTCTTTCATTCAAACCTGAACCCCGAGTAATGAGTGGAGCCATGTCGAAGGCGGCAATCAAAATCACAGAACTCATTAGTAGAAAGATGACAGACGAAATTCCAAAAAACAGCCATTGTTTCTGATAGTGGGCGTAATTTTTAGCGCGAATTTGCTTCACAGATTCAACGATAAAAAATCCAAGGAGTATGTAGATCGTGACAATGAACATGCCAGGATATCCACCAGAAAGTTGCAAAAATAAGACGAGCGACAATTGCAATCCGGATCGAAAGCTTGGGGTTTGTTGAACGCGTAGAAAATACATCACTACCCAAGGAAGCCACGCTGAGCTGACCACCCAACCAATGTGCTGCGCGTTGCCAATCATCACGCCCGAAAGCATATAGCCAGTTGCGCAAGAGAGTAATGAGACCCTGGCAAGTCCAAATTGCTTGAGTAAAAAATAGAAGCCCAATCCGCCCAAATAGAGGTGCAGCAGGTATTCAAAATGTAGGCTCCCTATCGAATAGCCACCAAATAGAGCAGCAACACCCCAACTGACTGGATACCATGTACCAGGATCGCCCATTTGCGAAAAACCACAGTTGATAAAAGGATTCCAAAGTGGTAGTTGATTCTGAGAAAGCATATCTGTTATGAAATATTTCCATGGAAGGTACAAATCCATTGCGTCCCATTTCATCACAGCCATTCCAAACACGAGTGGCCAAAGTGCAACAACGATTACCACAAGGAGAATCAAAGAATCGAAATATGTTGTACGCTGTTGTTTCATTCGAAATCGAAAGTACTAAACTTTTGTGATTTTTTTGATTGATCCAGTCATTTCCTCTGGCAAACGGTATGATTGTTTGATGTTGAAACATTCCAACTAGCCAGTTTTTACATTCTTAGCGCCAAAAGGAGAAGAGACAAAACTGTTTTCTTCGTTTAGGGCATGATAGTCTATACAAAATAAGAAAACGATTTGTCTACAAGAATGTATCCCTAAAATTGCCAAAAAATGAATATGCCAAGTTCCAGTTCCTATTTGGGGAGAGATTAGATTAGATGCAAAACCCAAAAAATAACATTAGAAAAATACGAATGAATAAATATCGTTACTATTTTATTTTTATTGAAGTAGGATTTTTGTTGGTGATTTTCTTTAAAATTAATAATGCGTCGGTTTTCACAAAAATCTTCCATTCCCCAGAAGCTAAAAAATCTGAAATAGCTTGATTATAAGAAGTTTCATCTTGTGGGTATTTATTAGTGTCTTTTATAAGTAGTGCAATGTATTCAGCATTGTCTACATGTGGATAATGGTATATAATATCACGAAAAGAAAGATGAGGAATTAAAGCAGATTGTGCGCTAACTTTTGCGTTTGAAGGTATTTTTTTTAATAAGAGATGGACTTCTTTCACTGAAAAATCACGCTTCCAATGCGCCAAACTATAAAAGCGGGTATTATCTCGTTTGTAATACTCAGAAACTCGGTGATCCATAAAGCTAATAGTGCTAACTATACAAACCGCAAGTGAAGCATAAGCAAGCTCTACTTTCCACTTTTTCATGCGATGAATAACAGTATAGAGCGCTATGATAACGATAGGAGCAAATTCAATTGAATAATGGTCGCTAATTCCCCAGCGGATAGGAATATCATTGAATACTTTTTGAGCAACAATCGGAATGAGCATAATAAAGTACTCTGGAGCAAGAAACAATGCTATCCCACCTGCAAGTAAAATAGCAAAATACGTTTCTGCTTTTATTCCATCATACATTGGATCTCCAGAATGGTTTGTAAAAAGTAGCTCAACCGTTTTTAGTGGATGCTTAAATATATTTATCAGCACCTCGCCAAAATTTCCACCTAGAGCATTAAAAGAATTATGTAAATATTCTCTGCCTGGAGTTGCCAAACTTGGAATTATAACTTTTATAACGAGTAAAAAATAAATCAAAGCGGCTATAGCGAAATACAAGCCAATTAATGCAGTTTTTCTATCTTTTTGAACAAGAGATTTAAAAGCTAAACCAAAACCTAAAAACACCGCCCACAAAGCCATGTTTTCTTTTGCAATTAGAATTAAAACGAAAAATAAAATGGTTTTTTTCCATTTTTTCTGTTCAAAATAGAGAAGAAACCACGGCACAAACATGGTGGCTACAACATTGTCATGATAATCAAAACTTAATGCTGAATAAATTCCATAAAAGGAAAAGAAATGAGCCACAGCAATGATTGCAAGTGTTTTATTTTGTGTCAAGTGCTGAACATAACGTAGCACACCTGCTCCACCAAAAAGTATCGATATAAATTGGAATAACAACATGGTCCAAGTGCCAAAAATCCAATAAAAAGGAGAAACTAAAATCGGATAAAGCGAAAAGTGGTCAGATAAAACATTGGTAAAAGATGGTTGCATAACCATGCAATCGTTCCAACGAAAATGAGCATAATCGTAAATAGCATTGTGATTGATTCCTAAATCCCAACCATACGTTCGAAAGTTGTAATGATTTACAAAAGTGATAGAAGCGAAGATTAAACTAAACAGCGAGAAGACAAGAATAATTCCCGAGTTTTTTTTAGTAAATAAATTAGCAAAAATCATTTTGTATTAGCTTCAATATTTGTTTCAGAAACAATATAATTTGGCCTGTTCTTACTTTCAGAAAATAGTTTACCAAGGTAAATTCCCACAATTCCGATCATCATTAGTTGAATTCCGCCAATAAATAGAATAGAAGCAATGGTAGATGTCCAACCTGCAACAGCTTCAGTTGTGTAAAGTGACACATAAATGGCATAAAGACCGTAGAAAAAAGAGCATAATGCAAGAAATGCTCCTAAATAAATTGAAAAGTAAAGAGGCTTAGCACTGGAGGAGGTGATTCCTGTCAAAGCAAAACGAACCATTTTTGAAAATGTGTATTTTGTTTTACCTGAAAATCGTTCGTTTGGAGTATACTCTATGCCAAGTTGTTTAAATCCTATTCCAGGAATTATTCCACGATAAAACAAATTGTTTTCGTTGAATTTTTTTAAGACTTCAACTACAGAACGATCTAAAAGTCTGAAATCTGCTGTACCTTCTTCTAATTTTGTTTCAGAAAGATAAGAAACCAATTTATAGAACATTTTAGAGCTTAACTTTTTGAAAAATGATAAATCATTTGTGTCTTTTCGCTTCGTGTAAACGACTTTATTTCCCTCTTCCCAGTATTTAATTAATGTTGGAATTAATTCCGGTGGATGCTGTAAATCAGCGTCCATACATATTACTGCATTCCCTTTGGCATAGTCAAGTCCTGCGCGTAAAGCATTCTGATGACCAAAATTTTTACTAAACGTTATGAATTTAACCTTAGAATTCTTAGCATTTAATTCTTTTATATGCTTTAAAGAAGCATCGCTACTTCCGTCATCAACATAAATTATTTCATAATCTTTAATTGAACTAGCAATTAGATTTTCTACAATTTGCTCGTATAATTTATAGATATTTCCTTCCTCATTATAAGTTGGAACAACTAAAGAAATTTCGGGACTTTTTAAAACTTCATTCATCCGTACGAAGATAATTACAAATAACTGTCATTCAAGAATAAACTATCTAAAATTGTGTTCAGTAATTGAGTTATTTAAATTTTTTACTTATTTTAATAAATTATTTTATGAGGAAACAATCAAAATACCTTATCTTTTTTTAAATACACTTCCAAAATTTTAGTTCAAAACATAAAAAAATACCTTTTATAATTAACTGATAAATGAAATAGCGCTCAGGTATACTGAAAGCTACATTTTCAAAAGTTAGAATCTATTGTTTGATAAATTTTTCAATGTATTGTCCTGATGAAGAAGAAATCTTGATAATGTAATTACCATTATTCAAATCTTCGATATTTAATTGATGATTTTGATTGTAAAACGTGTGCATCACTCGACCAGAAATATCATAAATTTGGATTTCTTCTATATCTATACCATTGGTTCCTATTATATTCAATATTGATGAACTTGGATTCGGAACTATACTGAAGCTGATGTTATTTATTTCTGATTCCAACCCACTTTGAGCATCAGGCATAAAAATGTAAGTCTGACCATTTGTTGGGATGCCGCTTAAAGATGAAGAAGTAAGAACATCAAAATCAGTTGTAAAATTCATGGTAGGATTAATGGGGTTGCCAGATAAGTAATATGTATTTCCCATTTGTTCCGTTATTAAATCAAAGGTAGAAATCAGAAAAACTGCAGGTCCCCCTAATTGAGATTCGAAATGATCATTAGGATTGGTGATTACACTTGCTCCAAAACGAATTTCAATTCTGTTAGTTCCTTCATAAAACCAGGCCTGATAATTCATGTAATCTAATGGAGTTACACCCTGATCTACCTGATTAAAAAATCCAATATTCTTCCATTGCACCTTAAGAATTCTGTTCCCAATAATGCCTTCAACTTTATAAGAAATTGAAGATAAAGGATTATCAGACATATACCCCAAATCAATAGGGTCGCAAAATACAGGAACAAAAATAGGAACTTGCAAATTGGAATTGGTTCCAAACAATTCCGCGCCAACTCCATAAGATGCTGTTAGCGCTGGTAGATTCACGCCGAAGTACTCGAAAACAAAGGGGAAATCGAATTCAAACTCAGGATCGTCCCAGGTTTCACCTACAGGAGTCAAGTAAGTTGGATTATCCAATTCAATGTAGGTGTTTGTACCAACAGAAAAAGTATAAGTTTGCGACAATGCAGAGAAGCCTAAAAAAAAGGCGCTAGCAACAAGAATAATTTTATTTTTCATATCTTTTTTTAAACGAAGATAAAAAATAATAGCTTGTCAAGAAACGAGAAACAAAAAAAATCGCTTAGTTTCTATTATATTTGCAGAAATAGTAAAATGTCAGAAAACGAACGCATATCGACAAATAAAGCGCCAAAACCTGTAGGTTTATATCCTCACGCACGAAAAGTAGGCAATTTATTGTTTTTATCAGGAGTTGGTCCACGCACTGCAGGTTCAGATGCTACGGATTCTATTGTTCCAGGCTTGGAATTAGACAAAAATGGGAATTTCATAAGTTTTGACTTTGAAGCTCAGTGCAAAAGTGTTTTTGACAATGTTCGGATTATTTTAGAAGAATCTGGTTCAAGTTGGGAACAATTAGTAGATGTAACGGTCTTTTTAGTAAATATGAAACGGGATTTTCAAACGTACAATCGCATTTATGCAGACTATTTCAAAGATAATCTGCCTTGTAGGACTACTGTTGAAATTAGTTCACTTCCTACTCCAATAGCGATTGAACTTAAATGCATTGCGACGATTGAATAATAACTTTTTTCAAAAAAGATAAACTTAAAAATATGATTGGTTTTATAGTAAGAATTGCATTAGCGTTGAGTTCATTAGGATTTAATATTTATTTATTCACATCAGGACATTGGGGCTGGGGAATTTCATTTATTTTTATTACCGCCTTAATAATTGCTTCATTTTTTAGAAATGAAAATATGATTTTAGCTTTAAATCAAATGCGTGTTGGAAATACAGATAAAGCGAAAAAATATGTGGATCGTATTTCACATCCAGAATTTCTACCACGTAAGCAACACGCCTATATTTTATTTTTGAAAGCCGTTATGGGTGCACAAGAATTAGGCTTCGTGAAAAGTGAAAGTTTACTGAGAAAAGCCATGGAATTGGGTTTAAGAACTGCAGAAGATAACGCAGTAGCTAGAATGCATCTTTCAGGAATTTGCGCACAAACAGGAAGAAAATCAGAAGCTGTAGCTCTTTTGGCAGAAGCAAAAAAATTAGATAAAAATGGCATGATGCGTGATCAAATAAAAATGATGCAGTCACAATTACAAGTTACGCCATCTAAGAATCAAATGCGCATGGCTCAAATGATGGGCGGAAGAAAGAAAACACCAAAAATGCGTTAATTAATCCTCGACTTAATTCTATAAAATGTCTGAAAATCTTCGTACCTATTCAAAATCATGGGAAGACTATGAATTGCTGGATGCAGGTGGTGGAAAAAAATTAGAGCGCTGGGGAAACATCATTACCATCCGTCCAGAAATGCAAGCCTATTTTCACAGTGGAATTCCTTATACTGAGTGGCGGACTTTGGCGCATTGGGAATTTGTTGAAGAGAAAGGTCAGACAGGAAAATGGAAAAATCTTAAAAAAGATTCTCCTAAAAAATGGAGCATTGGCTATAAACGCCTAAAGTTTAATTTAGAATTGACAAATTTCAAACATGTTGGTTTATTTCCAGAACAACAGAATAACTGGGATTTTATATCTTCTCGCTTGAATGAAGGAGATCGATTTTTAAATTTATTTGCATACACTGGCGCAGCATCTTGTATTGCTCGGAACACTGGTGCGGATACTTTTCACATAGATTCTTCAAAAAATGCGCTAGCTTGGGCAAAATCTAATATGGATGAAAGTAAATTGTTAAACATCCGCTGGGTGCACGAAGATGCCTTGAAATTTATTCAACGAGAAGCAAAACGCGGAAATAAATTTAATGGAATTGTTATGGATCCTCCCGCTTGGGGGATTGGTGCAAAAGGTGAGAAATGGAAGCTTGAAGATAAAATTGATGAACTCATGAGTGCAGCATCTGCTGTGCTTGATAAAGAAGGGTTTTTGGTCATGAATACTTACTCTCCAATGGTTGATGTTACTTTTATCACCGAACTATCTGAAATGTATTTTGAGGGTATGAAGAAAGAAATTAGTGAACTGTATATGGAAACAAAAACAGATAAGTTCATGTATTTCGGTAATCTTTTGCGTATCGGATAAATT
>JBILAB010000249.1:0-2602 GCA_044354455.1 Crocinitomicaceae bacterium
CAAGAAAAATAACGACTTCAAAATTGAATGATGTGATGTTGGATATTATTAATGCAACTCCACCTCCTGCAATCAAAGGAAAATACATCAAAATTAAATATGTTCAACAGTTACCAACACATTCTCCTGCTTTTGCTATTTTCTGCAATCTGCCTCAATATGTTCCAGAATCTTATAAGCGATTTTTAGAAAATAGAATTCGAGAACATTTTGATTTTGAAGGAGTACCGGTTAAAATTTTCTTTAGAAAGAAGTAAATCACTATTTATCATTTCTTTGATAATTAAGTAATTAATTTATTCATATCGTTTAAAATTTTATTTAAGTTTGTTATGAATTTTTATTATTCTTTCATATTTAAAACAAACGACCATGAAAAATACTCTTACTTTGTGTTTCATTGCTTTTTCACTTTCTACAGTTCTTGCCCAACAGCAAATAGGAAATTCAAACATGGAAGAATGGGATAATATTGGCGCTTCAACTGAGGAACCCACTAATTGGAATGGATTTAAGACTGCGAGTGGTGGCTTAGCTGGCTTTGCTTCGCAGCAAGTTTTTAGGTCAACAGCCATTCGTTCAGGAGCTTCTGGGATGTACTGCGCACGAATTTTTTCTAAATCAATTTTAGGAATTGTTGCGAATGGTACACTGACACTTGGGAGAATTAATATGGGAAGTACAACTGTAACGGATATATCTGCAAATTACAATATTTCCTTAACGAACGATCCAAATTTTTCTGAAGCTTTAACTTCTATTCCAGATTCAATTGTTTTTTGGGCTAAATATACTGCAGCATCAAATCAGCAAGCAAGAATTCACGCGATAACTCATGATGCTTTTGATGTTCACGATCCAATAGATGTAGCATCGAGCCCACATGTTATTTCAACTGCAGCATATAATTTTTCTCCAAATACAGCATGGGTTCGACATTCTGTTCCTTTTACTCCTTTTATTCAACCACCACTTCTACCACTACCGACACCCGCTTATATACTAGTTACTTTTGCCACGAATGCTATTGCTGGAGGAGGCGCTGCAAATGATGAGGTCTTAATTGATGACATACAATTAATCTACAATTCTTCTGCTGGAATTACTGAAGCAAACTCAAATATTCCTTTTGCTCATTACTCCACGGAAAATGGTCTGCTCTTTACCAAATCAAATCAGAACTATCATATTTTCAATTTGTCAGGACAACTAATAAAGTCGGGTTTAGAAAGCGAGTTAAATGGTTTAAAATTAAATTCTGGAGTCTATATTCTCAAGTCAAATAGTAGAACTGAGAAAATCTTTGTACCATAAAATTTCGGAATGCGTTTCCTTATTTTAATTACTATTTTAAGTTGCTTATCGAATTCACTTTTTTCGCAAACTGCAAAGATTGTGGGTTTTGTAAGAGATGATAAAGGAAACCTTATTGTTGGTGCATCTGTTATTTATAGAAAAGACATCACTTTTGGATCAAGCACAAATGAAAAAGGATTTTACGAGTTAACCATACCAAGTGGTTTATGCAGAATTGTTGTTCGATATACAGGAATGATTTCTGACACAGTTAGCATTGAGATTTCTGAAAATGAAGTTAAAAATGTTGATTTTACTCTGAATTCATATATCAAAGAATTTCAGCAAGTAGATGTTAAGGTTGGCAAGTTCGATAAACCAATTCAAGAGCAGACAGTTACAATGTTGGTGTTAAAGCCAGAAATGATAGAGAATAAAAATACCCGCAGTATTGAATCTGCCTTAGATCAAACTCCAGGTCTTAATATTTTGGATGGTGAACCTCAAATTAGAGGAGGAAGTGGATTTACATTTGGAGTTGGCTCAAAGGTTTCTGTAATTGTCGACGATATGCCAATGTTGTCTGGTGATGCTGGAAGACCTGAATGGGGATTTATTCCGGTAGAAAACATTAGTCAAATTGAGGTGATAAAAGGTGCAGCTTCAGTTTTATCAGGAAGTTCAGCTTTGTCGGGTTCTGTTCACATTCGAACGGCTTATCCAACTTCTAAACCGCTAACAAAAATCAATGTTTATTCAGGATTTTATTCTATTCCAAATTCTCCAAATTCTAAATGGTGGAATCAGTATCCAGGTATAAATGGGCTCAATTTTTTACATTCTAAAATTTATGGAAATTTAGATTTAGTTGTTGGCGGAAATTTAAACATGGATCATGGCTATATTGGCCCTCCGATAACAGATTCTATAGTTGCAACTGTTTTTCCTGACACCTTGTCAAATTTCACTGAGAAAGAATTAATTTCCAAAAGAGCTCGACTTAATTTTAACTTGCGCTATCGTTCTCAAAAGGTTAAGGGCTTAAACTGTGGTGTTAATGGAAATTTCATGGCTCTGCATACAAATATGCCGCTTGCTTGGTTAAATGATTCTTCTGGCTTATACCGCGCCTATCCAGGTGCAATTTTTATGCAAGATCAAATTATTTTTAATGTTGACCCATTTGTAAACTTTTTTACACAAGCAAATGGGAAACATTATCTAAGAACACGCATTTTACATGTTGACAATAAAATGAGTGCAAATCAGTCAAATCGCGCCTCAACTTATTATGGAGATTATATGT
>JBILAB010000260.1:0-2601 GCA_044354455.1 Crocinitomicaceae bacterium
AAGTCCTTTATCTAGCCATTTAGTGAAATCACTATTTTTAAATTCTTTATCTATTTCTTTTAAATAAGAAATGCTAAAAAAGGTATAAGACGAAAAAAAATTTGGTATAATTCCTGCAAATAATTTTTCGTCGTCAATAGCACTAATTGAAGTTTGATTGTATTTAGTTTTCGTGTATTTGTAAGAGCCTTTTTCCTTATTGTAAAAATCCGAAGTTTGGGTATTTTTTTTACTTAAATAGACAACCGAATAAGATGCTTTATTGTCTACTTCAAACGTTAAGTTTTTATAGAAATCTAAGTCCCCTTGATATAAAAGCAGTTGATTGTTTAGAAAGCGGCCCTTATACTTTCCAAAAGTGAAATTCATTTTTCCTTGAAATTTTAATGGGAACAAGCCCTTAACTAAAATTGCTATAACCTCATTTTTAGTCCAGTTATCTTTGCGCTCAATTAATAAAATAGGCCTCTTTGTACTTAAAAAAATTGAGCTTTCACAAGTTATCGCACTAATAATTGAATTATAAAGAGTGAAGCTTGCACTTAAAACCTGCAAGTTATTTTCTTTCCAATTTATCTCCCTCGGATTGTGAGATACAACTATGGATTCATCTTTAAAAGAGAAGCAATCACGCAGATTTGAGGAAGTGTCTGTACGAATTAAATCATATGATACATAAGAAATCCAAGCAGTTAAGCCAAGGCAAACAATTATTAGAAAAATACGATTGCGCATTATTGTTTTTCACAAAACTATGGATTACATCAGGTATTTATCCTTGTGTTTTATTAATAAATCAACACTCTCTTGTTCAATTGAATAAATTTAACTGACTATTTACAGCAAACAAACGAAAAGTTTTTCTGTGATGTATTGAAACACCAAAGTTCTGAAGTGCTTTACGATGCTTTAATGTTGGATATCCTTTATTTGTTTCCCAATCATAACTTGGGTTTTTTTGATGCAGACAGTTCATCAAATAATCTCGATGTGTCTTTGCTAATATTGAGGCGGCAGCAATTGACTGGAATTTAGCATCTCCTTTCACGATGGTTTCATAAGGAATAGAAAGATAAGGGTGAAAACGATTTCCATCAATTAGTAAAAAATCAGGGCTTATTTTTAATTGACTAATTGCTTTATGCATTGCTAAGATACTGGCATTTAAGATATTTATCTTATCAATTTCTGATACCTCAACAACCCCTATTCCAAAAGAAAGAGCTTTATTAATTATTTCATCTTTTAAAACTAATCGTTGTTTTTCATTCAATTTTTTGGAATCATTTAAGCCTAATATTACCTTTTTTGGATCTAAAATAACTGCTGCAGCAACAACTGGTCCAGCCAAGCAACCTCTTCCGGCTTCATCGCAACCGGCTTCTAATCGATTTTTTTGTAAGTAAAGGTATAATTCTTGCATTTATATAAAAGTGATGATTAATTTTGTATTTTAGCTTTAAATATCAACCTGATGAATATGAAAACTTTATTAACTTCCCTCTGTATTCTTTTATTTAGCGTGACATTAACAGCACAAACTGTAAATTCAGCATCTTGTAAATCTAAGGCAAATTTACTTTCTGGAAAAGAAAGTGGCAAAATTCAAATTACACTTCCTGAATCGGTAGTTAAAGAAAATGTAGAGGATTATGGTAAATATTATTTGAAAATGTTTACAGTTAACTTTGATGAAAAGACGCACCTCGCTACTTTTAACATGGTTACTAATGATGAAAATTCTCGACGAGTAATTCTTCGATTTTTGAGTGCTAATCAGATACAATCTGTTGTAGTAGAAAATAAAGTCTTTACACTTGGTGATTTCTTCGATAATTTTCTGAAGTAGATTTTTATCTATCTTATTAAATTGACTTGACCAGTCACAGATACTCGTTTATCAATTTCTTTAATTTTATAGCTTATTTTGTAGGTGTAAATCCCTGCTTGAACTCCTTTTAATTTAGTTCCATAGGTTCCATCCCATCTAGCTGTAGCATTATAACTCAACCATATTAATTCTCCCCAGCGATTGTATATTTCAAGTTCAAAATTATAAGGGTCAAAGCCTTGTGTAAATATTGGACCCCAAGTTTGATTATGCTCATCTTGGTCTGGGGTAAATGAATTTGGAATATAGAAAATTATTTCTTCATCTATAACAACATCCATGGATACAGGAACAGCACACATACTTATATTTGGAGTAAATATATAATTAAATTGACCTATCAAACTTGTTTGAATTACATTTGGTGACCAAGAACCTGTTATTGGCGGTGAATCATTTGAACTTATTGGTAAGGGTGTAGGAATAGCGGCTTGAGTATATGGGCCTAATTGGTCAAATGATGGAATAATTGGATTAATAACAGATATAGATAATGAACCTAAATCTGTACATTGGCTGATATTTGGGGTAAATAAATACACTGAACTTCCTACAATACTTGATGATATTAGTGGAGGATTCCACGACCCAGCAATTCCCTCAATAGAAGTTTGAGGTAAAGTAATTTGTGAAACATCTTCATTAATACAAAAGGGACCTAACGCAAGGAAAGATGGAATGTTTAAAGGGGTAATTTCTATATCTATTGT
>JBILAB010000256.1:0-2598 GCA_044354455.1 Crocinitomicaceae bacterium
AAGCATCACCTGTCGGCAAGCGCCGCAGGGAGAAAGTAGCTGACTTATAGGCATTAAATCTCCTTTGGCAACAATACAAATCAAATCAACTGCTATTCCAGGAAATTGCGCACCAGCATGAAATAACGCTACTCTTTCTGCACAAAGTCCAGAGGGATAAGCGATATTTTCTTGATTATTTCCTTGAATTATCTGACCGTCTTCTAAAAGAAGTGCTGCACCAACTTTAAACTTGCTGTAAGGAGCATATGCCTTTTCCATCGCTTCAAAAGCTTTGTTAACTACAGATATATCTATTGTCTGAAGACTTTTCCAATTTGGATAAAGTTGAAATTTAAAGCTGTATTCTTTTTGCACCTAAAGCTATACGCAAAAGGATTTCTTTTGTTCCGAAAAATCTAAAATTAAACTAAGAGAATAGAGAACTCCCAATTCGCACCATTGTGCTACCTTCTTCAATAGCAAGTTGAAAATCACCACTCATACCCATTGAAACTTCTTTAAAAGAGGTTTGATCTGAGAAATAGTTGTGTTTTATTTCACTAAATATAGCCTGCAAAGCTTTGAATTCATTTCTAATTTGAATTTTGTCATCTACAAAAGATGCCATTCCCATTACGCCTATAATTTTAATATTTTGTAATGCTGAATAACTTTCAGACGATAATAATAGCTTCGCCTCTTCCCTACTCAATCCAAACTTCGTTTCTTCATCTGCAATATGAAATTGTAAAAGACAAGCTATAACTCTGTTGTGTTTTAATGCTTGTTTATTTATTTCTTGAAGTAATTTCAAACTATCTACAGCATGAATCAAATGAACAAATTCAGCAATGTATTTTACTTTGTTGGTTTGTAAATGTCCAATTAAATGCCATTGAATATCTTTTGGAAGTTCAGTGGCTTTTTCGCTCAACTCTTGCACTTTATTTTCTCCAAAATGCCTTTGACCTAAATTATATGCTTCTAAAATTAGTTCCTTTGGCTTAGTCTTAGAAACAGCAACTAGGCAAACATTTTCTGGAATTTGAGACCTAATAATTTTAAAATTTTCAGAAATCATTCGTTGATAGAATAAATCGTCAAACCGCTTCTTAATTTTGGTTCAAGCCAAGTAGATTTTGGAGGCATATTTAATCCTTCATCAGCAACTTTGTTGACTTGTTCAATTGTTAGAGGAAAGAGTAAAAATGCAAGAGCGCATTTTCCTGCCGCTAATTTTTCTTCAATGTCTTTTAAAGGAATATTTCCAGGACTAAACTCAATGTTATCGCTATTTTTTAAATCTTTAATTCCCAGAATTGGTGCTAATATAAAGTCGCTTAAAATTGCTGAATCAATTGAACTCACACTATTTTTTTTATCAATCAAATGAGCAAATAATTCAAAAGAAAAATAGTCTCTTTCAAAGCAAACTGTAAATTGGTGCTCTTTAATTGGTTTACGAATTTCATTTAATGGTGTTATAGTTCCAATATTTTGTAAGGCGGATAAAAAAGTTTCTTTTGTATGTGATTTTAAATCTTTAAGCAATCGATTGTACTCTAGTACTTTTAAGCTTTTTTCGGCTACTAAAAAAGAAAGGAAATACGCGCATTTTGAAGTTTTGAGCCCCTTTTGTTTTCTTTCTTTATACAAGCGAGCTGATGATGCTGTTCTGTGATGACCATCTGCAATATAAGTAGCTTCAATTGCCAAAAATGCTTTTTGAATCGCCAAAGTTTCTTCAACTGAGAGAATCCATAATTCGTGCTTTATACGATCTGTGGTCGTAAACTCATATTCAGGTCGAACAAGGACAGCAGTACTTAATAATTCCGCTATTTCATCTGTTTCACTGTAGGAAAGTAAAACTGGCTCAGCATTAAATCCTACTACATCCAGATAATTTGTAAACATCGTTTCTCTTTCCGATAATGTTTCTTCGTGTTTTTTTATTTTTCCAGTAGTATACTCTTCAATACTTGATCCTGCAATAACTCCAGTAAAAACTCGCTCTTCTGTTGTTTGCCGATAAATATATATTCGTGGACTTTCATCTTTTATTAAAATCCCATCATTTAAAAAGTCAGCATAGCCTTTTTTTACAAGCTCAAATCGTTCTGTAGAATTCGCCTTTGTTTGTATGGTTTTTCCAAATTCAGGATTTATAATATGTAAAAATGTAAACGGATTAGACTCTAATTTTGCTTCTAAAACATTCTTTTTATAGGAGTAATATGGACGAGTAGCAACTAGATGAACTTTATCACGAACGGGTCTTATCGCTGAAAAAGGTGAAATATCTGCCATAAATTAAAACTTATAACTCAACCCAAAGCTTGGTAATAAAGGAAATTGATAAATTTCTTTTCCGGAAACACGATTTACGTAGAAGATATTATTACGGTTATAAACATTTGTAACACTAGCGATGACCTCAACAACATTTTTATTTTTTAAATTAAATTGCTTTTTAAATGTGATATCCAAGCGATGATAATAAGGCAATCTTTGACTATTAAAATCTCCTAATATTGTCGAAACAGTTGATGGATTTGTCTGATTTGGATTTGTAGTGACTCCATTTCCGAAAGTCTCTTCTTGAAAAAATCCTGC
>JBILAB010000250.1:0-2590 GCA_044354455.1 Crocinitomicaceae bacterium
CATAAGAAACAGAACCAATTCTTGCTCCACAAAAAACAATTATTCCATGGTCTTTTTTGTCAAAGTATAAAAAGAAATCATCTACATTTTCTATTTCTTGAAAATGAATATTAAAATCTAATTTATTTGCTAATCCAACTTTTTCAAAGCGCTCATGTGTAGCATTACTTGCGTAAAGATCAATTGAAATAGTTAGTTCTTGCGCTAAGCGAATTACTCTTTCAACCCAAAGAGCGAAATTAGCTTCTAATTCAGAAAGTGGCGGTGCAATTACTATTACTTTATCGTAGGAAACAGATGGATTGTCTAGTTGACAGAAAAAGATTGTTCTATCGCAAACATCTAACAAATGAGCGCGGTCATCTCCAATTATTCGCGATAAAAGATTTTTGTTCCTACTATCGTTCAGCACTACAATATCGGCTACTAATTCTTTTGCCACTCTCGACAATCCGGAAGATACATTGTGATCTATAGTAGCAATCGTATTTAGTTTTGATTCATGTCCAGAAAAATGCTTTACAATATCCTCTAAAGATTTTCTAGATTTTCGAATCATCCTTTCAGCAGCAGCATCATTTGGGTAAACACTTACTACAGAAATAGGATTAATTACTTTTTGATCTGAAATAAGTAGTGCAAAATCTAATAACTGTTCATTTCCACTTAATTCGTTAAGGGAAACAATGATATGCTGATTTCGAAGTCTTGTTTCATTTTCATCTAAATCACTTTCTTCCGAAATTTGAATGAGTAGCTTTTTCCCTGCAGCCTCTGTTACAAAAGAGGAAGTCATACAGGTAAATAATATTAGTATTACAGTTCCATTTACAATGTTAATGTCAAGTATTCCATTTCCATTGTTATATCCGACCATAATTATAGCCAGTGTTGCTGCAGCATGTGAGGTACTCAAACCGAAGATTATTTGACGTTCATTATTTGACATTTTGAAAATCCATTGGGTAACAAGTGCCGCTAACCATTTACTGAATATTGCAAATGCAGTTAAAACACCAGCGATAATTAAGGGCCAAGTTCCATTAAAAAAAGCCCTATAATCTACTACCATTCCAACAAATATTAAGAAAAAGGGAATAAAAAGGGAATTGCCTATAAAATCAATTCGATTCATTAAGATAGAATTAGTAGGAATCAAACGATTCAACACCAATCCAGCCACAAATGCTCCTATGATGCCTTCTACACCTGCAACTTCAGCAAGAAAAGCCGAAAAAAATACTACTGACAAAACAAAAATATACTGTGAGGTTTTCTCACTATCTAACTTACTAAAAAACCATTTTGCAATTCGTGGAATCAAGAGAAACATGATTGCAGAAAAAATCGAAAGTGAGGTAATTAAAGTCAGCCAAAATCCAAAATCTAAATTCCCTTTTTCAGCACTCGTTATTATCGCCAGAATAATTAATACTGCAGTATCAGTTAATATTGTTCCGCCAACAGTAATAGCAACTGAAGAGTGTTTTGATAAGCCATATTTACTTATAATAGGATAGGAAACAAGGGTGTGAGTTGCAAACATACTTGCTGTCAACAAACTTGCCAAAGGAGAAAGATGTAAAATTTCAGAACAAATAGGGTAGCCTAATCCTAAGGGAATAATAAATGTTAATCCTCCAAAGATTAAACTTTTATTTATTTGTTTTCGAAAGCGATTGAGATCAAGTTCAAGTCCCGCGATAAACATTATGTAAAGCAATCCGATGGTAGAGAAAAGTTTTATTGATCCCTCTTGCGCCATTGTATTTTCTCCAATTATCCCTAATCCTTTAGGGCCTATTATAACTCCAGAAATAATTAAGCCAATTATATTTGGGATACGAGCTTTCCGTAACAGGATCGGCGATAGTAAAATAATAAAGAGCAACAAAGAAAAGAGCAAAACAGGATTTTTCAGCGGCAATTGAAATGCATTTATGAGGTGCTCGAAGAAATAATTCATTTTTATAATTTAAAGTAGTCTGTTCTTCAATATAATTTCACTCCGCTTATTCCCTAGTTATACTATTTCACTGTTTTAAAATACCATTCAAATCAATTTCATTTGGAGTAGTAACTGGTTTTGGTGCACTTGTTTTACTAAATCCATAATGTTCAGCCATTCCACCTAAATTTACTTTTAAATTCATTAGTTGCATATTTCCATCAGTTGATGAATTTTCTAAATCAGAATAAATTCGAGGCATAATTTTTTTATAAACGTGATTAATACTTTTAAAGATACGTTTGGCTAATTCTCCCTTTGAATCTCCTCCCAACTTCTTATCTGCAGCTACAAAATACATTTTAAAACAGGCGTCCAGTGCAGCAATTAAATCTTCATTGTTTTCCGGATTTGCAGCAAATGACGCACTACTATTTTCAAAATACGAAAAAATAGATTCGTAGTTAGCCATTAATTTTAATCCCAAATCCGTAGCTTTCTTTTTATTTCCTGCCAAGAAATAAAGTTGAACATATTCGTGCAAGCTTCCACTGCATTTTGCTCTTGATTCTTGACCTTGATACATATAGTCAAGATGCGCTGAATTTATTTTTAAGGCGGTAAATGGATCACATTGGTTTA
>JBILAB010000070.1:0-9215 GCA_044354455.1 Crocinitomicaceae bacterium
TTAACTCTTGATCTAAAATAATAGTATGAGAAGTCGAAAACTGAACATTTCTCATTTTTTCATCTGAATCTAAACTAAACTCATCTCGCAATTCATTTGTATAAGGTACTTTAACACCGCATGAAATTAAAGCAAACAAGATAAAAGATAACAAAATAGTGCTTTTCATAAAAATAATTTATTTCACAAATTTACTAATTTCATTGAAAAATTGTATTTGTTTAATGTAAAACAATTAAAATAGTTATTACTTAAAGGATTTTTATCAAATTTCATTGAAAAATTGTATTTGTTTAATGTAAAACAATTAAAATAGTTATTACTTAAAGGATTTTTATCAAATTTCATTGAAATTGTTTCTTTAATTTTGTTTTAAATTACTTTATTTATGCGCATTTTTTCTCAAATAACTTTGTCTACTATTATTTTTATACAGGCATGTAGCTCAAATAATAATCAAAAAAGAGAAAAAATTGAAAATAACAAAATCAATAATGAAAAACCAAAAGAAATTCTAAAAGAAGATACACTTAAAGCAATTTTTGAATTTTATAATCAAGATTCTGTTAACTTAGAAATTACAAAAATAAATCTGAATCCAGAAAAGACATTTATTCAACGTTTTCCTTATAAAAATGCAACAAATTTACTTTTAGAATCAAAAAAAAATCTTGTCAAACATTTGCAAATTAATTATGCAGATTCCAATGCTATGAAAAATGCATTTTTTAATTATTTAGATTGTTATGGCAAAGACTGTAAAAGTATTGAGTTGTTTCAGAAAGTAAAATTCTCAAAAACATTTTTTATGCTTATTACTACAACTAAATCTATTCATATTATTGAATCTGAAAATAATCTAAACTCAAGTGATTGGATAAATTGTGTGCGTTTTTCAAAAATAGCAGACCCTATAAAATTCATCATTATTCAACAAAAGCAACAAAGAGCAAAATGGTTTAATTATTCTAACTTTGTTTTAACTGAAGTAAAATGAAAACTGTCAATCGAGGATTTATTTCCATCACACCTACTCCATTATTTATTGCTTGGGCGTTAAAAAATTCTGATGAAGAACAATTTTTCACCAATAATCCTGAACCTTCAATCTATTTGGTTGAAGATGATTTTTGGGAAGATTCAAAAGTGATTGAAAAATACTACAAAAAAATTTCGCAACAAGAATTTAGTTCATTGTGCTCAAAAAATGAAATTATTCCAATTATTTCTAGTGAAGAAGAGTTTAGTCTTTATTTCGATCTAAGCTTAGGAACTATTGTACACGATTTATTAAAAGAAAACATAGAAAGAGAATAAACATTCTAGTATTTTGAATGTTTCTAGTGAATGAAAACAATTTTATTAATAGGCGCTTCGTCTGCAGTAGCAAAAGAAGTTGCAAAACAACTTAAAACAGAAGGTCATACGTTAATTTCAATTTCAAGGACTGAACCTGATGCACCATTTGATTTTTTCCATCAATATGACATTTCTTCTGATGACCCAATGCCTATCGTTGATACTTTAATAGACGGATTAGTATATTTTCCAGGTACAATTAATTTAAAACCTTTCCAATCACTAAAAAGCACAAGCTTTTTGGAAGATTTCCAAATAAATGTGCTTGGCGCAATAAAAAGCATCCAATCTTACTCAAAAAATCTAGCACTCTCCGATTCTGCATCAATAATTCTTTACAGTACAGTAGCTGTTCAAACAGGAATGCCATTTCATGCTTCTGTTGCAGCTAGCAAAGGTGCAATTGAAGGACTTACTAGATCACTTGCTGCAGAATTTGCACCAAAAATTCGTGTAAATTGTATTGCTCCTTCACTTACAAATACTCCGATGGCAAGTCGCTTATTAAGTTCTCCTGAAAAAATTGAAGCTAGCGCATTGCGCCATCCCTTAAAGAAAGTTGGAGATCCTAAAGACCTAGCAAACATGACTACTTTTTTGCTTTCTGATGCATCAAAATGGATGACTGGTCAAATTCTACATTTAGACGGAGGGATGTCATCCATCAAATGATTTTAAGAGATAAAGATATCAATCGAATCATCGAAATGTCGTGGGAAGACAGGACTCCTTTTGACGCTATTTTTATGCAATTTAATTTGCGGGAGGATCAAGTTAAGGAATTAATGAAAAAAGAACTAAAATTTTCTTCTTACAAACTATGGCGAGAACGAGTAGAGAATTGTAAAACAAAACATCAAAAAATTCGTAATCAAGAAATTAATCGCTTCAAATGCAAGCTTCAACGACCTATAAGCAATAACAAAATTTCTAAACGATAATTTTTTTTTGAGTTTAGATTATATTTCTTTAAAAAAAACATAAATAGTTATTGATCTTAAATAAATTAAATATTCAACTATTCCAAAATCTATTTATATTTGTCATTCAAAGTAAGTAAATAAAATATGAAAGATCTACTCATTATTTCCCAACTTATTGTTGCAATTTCAGTTCTATTTGTTTGGGTTTTTCGTTTTCACAATGTTGAGAAAGAATTCAAACAATTTGGCCTAAGCATTACTATCCGAAGCGCTGTAGGAGCATCCAAAATTGCGCTTGCAACTTTATTATTAGTTGGGCTTTGTCAACCTTGTTATGTTTTTTATTCAGCTATTTTAATGGGATTTTTTATGCTTTCTGCTCAATATTTTCATTTTAAATTAAAAAATCCATTAAAGCAGAGAATTCCTTCCTTTATATTTTTATCCTTGTGCGTATTTATAGCGCTGCAATCTTATTGTTCTTAATAAGCCGAAAACAAATTGTTATTTTGTATCCTTATTTCTAGTTTTTCTTTTTTCCTTTATGGGACAAGCTATTTTTTTTCTTCAAAAATGGAGAAAGAATTAAAGCGATTTGGATTACCAAACATCGCTCTATTTGTTGCTTTTGCGCAACTAAGTGGTTCAATTGGATTAATTTTTGGACTTATCAATCCTACTATACTTATTTATTCTTCTGCAGGATTAAGCTTGTTGATGTTTTTTGCCTTCTTTACACGACTTCGGGTAAAAGATAGTCTAAGTTCAAGTTTTCCTGCACTATTTTATCTGATTTTGAATCTTGTTATATTTATTTATTCGCTTCTTGATTTATGAAGTCTCTAATTATCCTCCTATTTCTACCTATTTCTTTATTCTCTCAAAAAAAAATTACTCAAGAGGAATTTAAGGAACTAATAACTAAAGGAAATACCCTAGTTATTGATGTTAGAACTCCAGTAGAATTTTCGGAAGCTCACATTAAAAATGCTATTAATATCGATTACTTCTCTAAATCTTTTAAGGCAACTATTTCTAAGTTAGATAAAAAGAAAACAATTTTAGTTTACTGTGCTGCAGGAGGAAGAAGTACATCTGCCTGTTTAGATTTTAAGAAATTAGGTTTCAAAAAAGTATACAACCTAATTGGTGGTTATGACGATTGGAATGAATAAAAGTAAAATTATTTTTTATTCTTTTTTGCAACAAATTCAATGATAATTCCAATTGTAGGTTGTAAAATGCCAGTTGCATTTTCAATTAACTTTGTTTTATATCGATCAGGGTCATTAGGATCCTCAATTGGAGTTCCATTTGCGTCTGTTTCCACTAACATTGTTGGTGCTAATATTGCTTTGTAACCATAGGCATTTTGTATGTCCAAATAAAAATTCATCGTTAATTTTTCAAGAAATATTTTTTTGTCGACACGAAGGTTTAACTGATGAAAACTTGATTCACGCTTGGTATTTAATTGAGAATAATCTAAAATTCCTTGTCCATTGATATCCCAATTCTGTTTTAATCCTGAAGCAGCACTATAGGGAGTGTAAGGCGAACCTCCTGAATAAAGCCATCTCAATCCAAGTTCCCAACCTTTTTTAAAGCGTTTACCTCCGGTTAAAGAAACAATGTGTTTGCTATCCCAAGCTGTTGGAACATAAACATTGTCTTTATCCTTAAATTCTGAATTTACAAATGTATATGCAAAAACAGCATAGAAACCTTTGTATAATTTTTGTTGGTATAAAAATTCTAATCCATAGCTACGTCCTGTTGAAATAGATTTAACTTCTTCGTTTCCAACAATTCCAAAGTCAGAACCGATATTTGCTAAACATAATGAATCTTTAACTGAAAAAGGGTATTTATCATAAGACTTGTAAAATCCTTCAAGTGTAAATCGCGCATTTTTTTTACTTAAAAATTCTGTGCCTAGAACAAAATGATCTGCACTTATATATTTTAAGTCATTTTCTCTGTTAACTAAAATACCAGCAGTATTTCTGTAACCAAGTATTGTGTATGAAGGCAACTGATGGTAGCGCGCTATATTGCCATTTAAAGCCCATTGTTCATTTATGCGGTAATTTATAGATAAACTTGGCGAAAGTTGTTCTAATGGGTTCATCATGCTTCTAGAATAGGTGTTCACATCACTTCTTAATCCAATTGATAAATTTAATCGCTCATTAATAAATCCTTTGCTTAATTGTCCAAATACAGCAACTTTACTTAAAAATAGATTCGATTTAAATTCTACTGTATCTGGCAAACCCTGAACTGTAATATTGTTATATGTTTTATTATAATACCTGCTATATTCATAAGCAAAACCTGCGTTTAATCGCCATCCATTTTTTGTGTAATTGTGCTCAAAACGAAACTTGTTCTCTGCTTCAAAGGAAGCGTAATCAAAAAGTAAATTCTCAGGAGTTTCTATTCGATATTTATACCTTGAAGCACTATTATTTAACATATTTCTACTTAAAACAACTGTTTGATAAGAGTTTTTAGAATAATGAAGCCAATTTACACCCATTGTATAGTTCCATTGATTTTGTATAGGAAGATTTCCAAGAATAAAATTGTTTTTCTCAAGCGTGGCGGTGTCTGTGACATTTTCATTTACTTTATCGTTTAAACGAAAAACATCTATAGCTCCGAGACCAATAAAGGTCAACTTATTTTTTTGATTGATTTTATAATTGATTTTATACTGAAAATCATTGTAAGTTGGAAGAATCGGTAATTTCAATGCAGCAAACAAAAATTGCAAATAAGAGCGTCTTGCCGAAAAAATAAAATCTACTTTTTTTCCCATAGGCCCATCTAAAGTAAGAGCTGCATCACTTGATCCCAAAGCGAAATTTGTTATAACAGCATCTGGATTTCCATCTTTTTGTTTGAATGCTAAAACTGAACTTAAACTATTAGCACGATTTGCAGGAAAAGCCCCAGAATAGAAATCAACTTCTCGAATGAAATTTATGTTTAAAAGTCCAACTGGTCCCCCACTCGACCCTTGTGTTGCAAAGTGATTAATGTTTGGAACTTCTATGCCGTCTAAATAAAATTTATTTTCCCCTGGAGAACCTCCACGAATAATAATGTCATTTCGGAAAGTTGCACGAGAAGCAACTCCAGGAAGAGAGGCGATTACCTTACTTGCATCTCTATTTGCGCCTGGCAAACGTTCGATTTCTGTTGAATTGAGGGTTTTTAAAGATACTGGAGATTCTATTTTCCTGATAAAAGGATTTGCTTTCACGACAACTTCCTGTTGCTCTAAAACGATTTCTTCAAGTGAGAAGTCTAAAGTGACAGAGCGCGCATTTGTTACTGTTATTTCATTAATTTGAAAAGCTTTAAACCCTGAAACGACAACTTTAAAAGAATAAACTCCAGGTTTAATGCCCCTTATTTCATAAATACCATTTTCATCTGAAATCGCACCCAATTGCTGATCTAGAACTTGAACTTTAGCTTGCTCAATTGGTTTGTTGTTTAATGCATTTGTAATTAATCCTCTTACAATTCCCGATTGTGAAAAAGCAAGTGAATAAAATAGTATTAATAAGAATGATAAAATAATTTTCATGTAAAGAATTTGTTTGTTAATACAAGTAATTTGGCTTATTGTTCATTTAGAAAAATTCAATTTTATTTATCATCTTATGATTTGTGCAAATTTATGAAATTCAATAAAATTTCCTTCCCCATATCTGTCATTATTGATTCTGGATGAAATTGTACAGCATAGATTTTTCGATTATTTGATTCAAGAGCCATAATGGTTCCGTTTTTACTTTTAGCCGTGATGTAATCTTCATGAATTCCTTCTATCTTCCAACTGTGATATAAACCAACATTGATTTCATTAGGAAAACCCCGAAACAATCCTCTTTTATTTAAAATAGTTATTTCTTCTTGAACTCCGTGCTTTACAATCTCTTGATTGACTAATTGACCACCTAAATACATTCCAATACCTTGTAAACCCAAGCAGATTCCAAAAACAGGAATAGTTGAATCACAGATGGATAGAATCTCAAATAAATTAACTTTTTCATTTGGTAAACCAGGACCTGGTGACAATAAAACCGCTTGAAATTCCGTTAAAGTGTTAAGTTCTAAAATATCGTGTTTTATAACTGTAACAGTACAATCTAGAGCTTCTAAATAATGAACAAGATTAAAGGTAAATGAGTCATAAAAATCAACGACAAGAACTTTCACCTATTTTGAATTTAGTATGTTTGCAAAAATAAAAAACAAATTGAATTTATCTAAAAGTAAATATGAATAAAAAAGCACTTCAAATTCCAAATGCTCCTGCTCCAATTGGACCTTATAGTCAAGCAATTCTAGCAAATGGAATGCTTTTTATTAGTGGACAATGTCCAATTAATCCTAAAACTGGACTTTTAGAAATGGAATCAATTGAAAGTGCGACTCATCTTGTTATGTCAAACATTGAAAAACTTTTGCATGCAGCAGAAATGGACTTTACGCATATTGTAAAATGCTCAATTTTTTTAAAAGATTTGGGCGACTTTCAAAAAGTAAATGCTGTTTATGCTACTTATTTTGATTCTGTTCCGCCAGCAAGAGAAACAGTAGAAGTTGCTCGTTTGCCGCTTGATTCATCAATTGAAATCTCTTGTATTGGAATCAAAAGTTAATGAGTGAAAGCACCCAAAAATATGATTTATCGGTAGTTATTGTAAACTATAACGTCGTGTTTTTTTTGGAACAATGCTTAAACTCTGTTTTCGCGGCTTCCAAGAATTTAAATATTCAAATTTTTGTTGTAGATAATAACAGTGTTGATGGTTCTATTAACATGTTAAAAGAAAACTTTTCGAGTGTTGTACTTATTGAAAATAAAGAGAATGTTGGTTTTTCAAAAGCAAACAACCAAGCGATTAAAAGGGCGAATTCTCCTTATGTTCTTTTACTTAATCCAGATACAGTTATTGAAGAAGATACATTTGATAAATGCATTGAATTTATGAATTCTAATACTGATTGTGGTGGCCTAGGATTAAGAATGCTTGATGGTAAAGGGAATTTTCTTCCTGAATCAAAGCGTGGTTTTCCCTCTCCCTCAGTTGCTTTTTATAAAATTTTTGGCCTATCGTATCTTTTTCCAAAATCTCAAAAATTTGGTAGGTATCATTTAGGTTTTTTAAGTGAATTTGAAGTAAATGAAGTAGATGTTTTGAGTGGCGCTTTTATGTTACTCCGAAAGGTAACTTTAGAGAAAGTAGGACTCTTAGATGAGCAATTTTTCATGTATGGTGAGGACATTGACTTATCGTATCGGATTAAATTAGGAGGATATAAAAATTATTACTTTCCCGAGACAAAAATTATACATTACAAGGGTGAAAGCACAAAAAAAAGTTCTGTGAATTATGTCTTTGTTTTTTACAATGCTATGATTCTCTTTGCGAAAAAACACTTTTCAAACAAGAATGCAAACTTGTTTTCTTTCGCGATTAATCTTGCTATTTATATGCGGGCTTCACTTTCACTTATAAATCGTTTTGTCAAGAAAATAGCAACTCCATTTCTAAATGCTGCACTAACTTATTCAGCTTTATTTTTTCTTGCTGATTATTGGAGGAATGCTGCTATTCAATTTCCTGAATATGTTTTTTATATCTCAATCCCTTTATACATTTTTGTTTTTATTCTTTTTGCCTGGTTAATTGGAGTTTACGACAAGGGAATTCGAAATCATATTATTTGGAAAGCAACAATTTTTGCAAGTATTTTTATTCTTGTGATTTATGCACTTTTACCTAAAGATTGGCAATTTTCTCGCCTTTTTATTTTGACGGCTTCTCTTGTTTTTGTTCTTCAACATTATCTGGTATTGATAACTCAAAATTTATTGAAAACACATAAGATTGGATTGCCTTCTACTCCGAAAAAACACTTTGCAATTATTGGAGATCAAGCTGAATTTATACGGGTGAAAAAAATATTGGAATTGACGTATCCAACAATTGAAAGCATTATCGGTGTTTACATTACTAAGAACTATGAGGAGGCCTCAGGAAGCAATCTTCAATTAAATGAAATTATTCAAGTTCACACAATCAATGAAATTATTTATTGTGCAAAAGATGTAAGTGCAAAAAATATTATTGAGGGAATGACAAAAATTGAAAGTCAAGATATTGAATTTAAAATTGCGCAACCTAATACAAGTTATTTGATTGGCAGTAATTCAATTGACAATTCAGGAGATTTTTATGCGCTAAATTTTTCTGCTTTAAGTAAGGCTGAAAACATTCGTTCAAAACGCTTATTTGATTTCTTTTTTAGTATTATTTTACTTTTACTTTCCCCTATTCTATTGGTAATTATAAAATTTAAAGCAAAGTTTATTTCAAACCTTTTTAGAATCTTGAGTGGAAAAAAATCATTTGTTGGTTACCTGAATCAAAGTGATGGGTCAAAAACGAATCTCCCAAAAATAAAACCTGGAATTTTAGAGCCATTTTCTATCTCTGAAGAACTTTCAATTGATAAAAAAGAAGAGTTAAATCTACTTTACGCGAAACAATATAGTTTTATTTTTGATTTTGAAGTGCTCGTTCGTAAATGGAAATTACTCGGTGAATAATTCCTATTTATTTTCTCATATCAAGGATGTTTGCTAACTTTGCTATGCTGAATTTTACAGTAAATTAATCTTATGGCAGAAATTGAAGTTCGTCTTCCGAAAATGGGAGAAAGTGTAACAGAAGCAACAATTACCAATTGGCTTAAAAACATTGGAGACAAAGTCGCTATTGATGAACCTTTAGTTGAAGTTGCAACAGATAAAGTTGATAATGAATTGCCATCTGAAGCTTCAGGAATTTTGAGTAAGCGATTTTTCGAAAAAGATCAAGTTGCCCAAGTTGGCGATGTAAT
>JBILAB010000251.1:0-2559 GCA_044354455.1 Crocinitomicaceae bacterium
AAATCTCGCGCACTATTTGCCTTACTCCCTTTTTTAAAATGGTATTATTCTTTTTTTTATTTGGGATTTCTAATTCCTAGGTTTATTCTTGATTTTTTCTACGATATACTTGCAAAAAATAGAAAACGTTTTTTTTCTAGTACCTGTGAATTAAATATGTTTTCAAAAAGTAGATTTATTGCTTAATTTTTTACCACTGAAACGCTTTTTCATCTAGCCATTTATCCTGAACGCGCATTGTTTGTTCAATAATATCTCTTACGCAGCATTTACCACCATCATAAGGTGATTGATAAGAAACAATCATTTTCACATCTATTGCAGCATCTTGTGGGCAGGTAGAAAGACCTACTTTTTTTAAAACCGGAATATCAGGAATATCATCTCCCATGTATAAAATTTCAGCATCTTTAAGTTTGAACCTCTTTTTGATGTCTTCATAGCACCTTAATTTTTCATGAACAGATAAATGAACTTCAGTAACACCAAATTCCATGAGTCTTGTTCTTACTTCTTCAGAATTCCCACCAGAAATAATAAAAATATTGTAGCCCATTTTAGCTGCGTATTGCAAGGCATAGGCATCTTTAGAATGAATGGCGCGAACAATTTCATCTTTAAAAAGGTACACTTTTCCATCAGTCAAAACTCCATCAACATCAAAGATAAAAGTGCTAATAGTGTTTAATTTTTCTTTGTAGCTAATCATTTTTATATGTTTCAATAATACTTTTTGTTAATAGTTTATATAGTTCTAAGCTTGTACCAGTCAATAAATGTTCGTGTTCTGCAATAACTGATAAGTCCATTCTTCTAGCAGGCCCAGTTTGTGCGTTTTTTGCTCCTAATTCCTGAATTTTTGAAAAGGTTTCATTGAGAATTGGCTTAAACAGCTCCCAATCTAGATGATTTTTTTGCGCTTGCTGTTGGGCAATATAAACTATGTGATTTGCGAAATTATTAACAATCACAGCTGATAAATGAATTAATTTCCGCTGTTCTGAATTACTAAATTGAAAGGAGAAATCAAGTTTTTCGCAGAGTTCTGAAAGTAAGCCAAGAAGGTGAATATTCTTTGCTTCCAGAAGAATTGGAATTTGATCAACTTCTAGCGTTCTATTCTCTGTAAATGTTTGAAGGGGGTAAAAAACCCCACAATTTGGGTGATTTATTTCTGCCAAGTCAATCGAGCCAGCAGTATATGCGATAAATTGCTTTTCTGGAAAGGAATTAATAATATTTACAACAGAATCATCATTTGTAGCTACAAGAATTAAATCTGCTTGAAGTTCCAGGTAGTTTTCTGTATAATGACAATTTAGTTTATTTGCTAAAGGAATTCCGGTCTCATTATTTCGACTAGAAACAGCAAAAACTTCAATGCCTTTTTCATAAAACAAGGAGCCAAGGGTATTTGCAACTTTGCCAGAGCCAATTATTGCAATTGTTTTAATGTCGTATATAGACATCATTTTCCATGACATTGCTTATATTTCTTTCCGCTTCCGCAAGGACAAGTATCGTTCCTCCCAACTTTTGGATCTACAACAATTGGTTGTTTTTTTTCTTGTTGAGGCATCGAATTTTCAATTGCTTGCTGAAAACCTTGTCTTCCTTGAAATTGAGGAAGAGGAGTGGAAGAAGTGCGATCAGAATTCGTTTGAGATTTTTCGTAATTACTTTGTTTTTCGTCCTGATTGGTACTTTTAAGTTGCTGTTCAATAGGAATATCCATGCGCATCAATAAATCTACAGCCTCTTCATTTAAACGATTCATCATCGACTTAAACAATTCATACGACTCAAGTTTATAGACTACAAGTGGATCTTTTTGCTCATAAGTTGCGTTGTTTACAGCGGATCTCAAATCATCCATTTCGCGTAAATGTTCTTTCCACTCATCATCAATTTTTGAAAGGATAATATTTTTTTCAAACGATTTAGAGATGATTTTACCTTGAGTAGAATAGGCATCTTCTAGGTTAACAATCAACTCCATTTCTCTTCTGCCATCACTTAACGGAAATACAATATTTTTGTATTTATTTGACATTGTTTCATAGACATGTTTTATTTGTGGAAGTGCTTTAGCTGCTATTTTATCACACTTTCTATCGTATTGTTCTCGCATTCCTTGGTACACTTTATCGACTAATAGCCCTTTATCCATACTCAAGAATTCAGCTTCATCTATTGGGGAATCAATACCTATCAGTCGAACTAATTCCAATTCAAAATCCTGAAAAGTTCCTTGTCCGTTAAATGAAACAACGGAACTACAAAGCTCATAAAACATATTGTCAACATCAATATCCATTCGATCTCCGAAGAGAGCATTTTTGCGTTTCTTGTATATTTTTACTCTTTGTGCATTCATTACATCGTCGTATTCAAGTAGACGTTTACGCATTCCAAAGTTGTTTTCTTCGACCTTTTTCTGAGCTCGTTCTATAGATTTTGAAACCATTCCATGAGAAATAACTTCACCCTCTTGTAAGCCCATTCTATCCATTAATTTAGCAATTCGTTCAGAGCCAAATTTTCGCATTAAATCATCTT
>JBILAB010000252.1:0-2556 GCA_044354455.1 Crocinitomicaceae bacterium
CTGGACTCCAAGATGTATAAATTGTGATGTTTCATTAACCTACCACAAACACAGTAACTTGTTAAAATGCCATTACTGTAGTTATTCATCAGCACCTGTTGGATCGTGTCCATCTTGTGGAAGCAATCGCTTAAAAATGCTTGGTTTCGGAACTGAAAAAATAGAGGATGATTTGGCCTTAATTTTTCCAGAAAATACAATTAAAAGATTGGATTTAGATAGCACAAGAAGCAAAAATGCCTACGAAGAAATATTGCATGATTTTGAAAATCGAAAAATTGATATTTTAATTGGTACTCAAATGGTAACAAAAGGTCTGGATTTTGACAATGTGAGTCTAGTCGGAATATTAGATGCTGATATGCTTTTAAAAAGACCAGACTTCAGGGCGTATGAAAGATCGTTTCAGCTGATGTCGCAGGTTGCTGGAAGAGCAGGGAGAAAAGAAAAAAGAGGGAAAGTAATTATTCAAACCGCAGATCCAGAACATTGGGTTATTCAATTAGTAATGAAACACGATTATTTCGGTTTTTACAAAAATGAAATCATAGAGCGGGAAAATTTTTTCTATCCACCATTTTATAAGATGATAACGCTAACATTGAAACACAAGGAAGAATTTCTCGTAGACCGAGCTGCATTGGAATTAGCACAATCCTTGCGAAATGTATTTAAAGAACGTGTTTTAGGACCTGAGTTTCCACTCATTAAAAGAATTCAGAATTTATTTTTAAAGGAAATAAAACTAAAAATTGAACGCTCTGCTTCAGATAAAAAAGTAAAGGAACGAATTGCTTTGACAATCGATGAATTTTATGCAAACCCTACCAATAAACCAATTCGAATTGTTATTGATGTTGATTCACTCTAAATTATCCCAAGTAACTCTTTAAAGTTCTATTTTTAGAAGTATGCTTTAAACGACGAATTGCTTTTTCTTTAATTTGTCTAACCCGTTCTCGCGTCAAATCAAATTTAGTTCCAATTTCTTCTAAAGACATTGGAGTTGCACCTTCCAATCCATAAAACATATTTACAACATCGCTTTCTCTTTGCGTCAATGAAGTAAGTGAACTTCTGATATCAGAGCGCAAAGATTCTAAGACTAGGTTCGCTTCAGGACTAGCCAGTGAATCACCCACCAATACATCGTACATGCTAGAAGAAGACTCATCACCATCTACAAGTGGCGCATCCATTGAAATATGTCGACCATTCTGTGCAAGAGATTGTTTAACCTCCTCAGTTGTGCATTCTAAAAACTCTGCTAATTCATCTGCTGAAGGCGGTCGCTCGAATTTTTGTTCCAATTCAGAATAAGCACGGTTTATTTTATTTATGTTTCCAATTTTATTTAGTGGTAAACGGACAATTCTAGCTTGTTCAGCAAGAGCTTGCAAAATCGACTGGCGAATCCACCAAACAGCATAGGAAATAAACTTAAATCCACGAGTTTCATCAAAACGCTCTGCAGCTTTAATTAAGCCAACATTACCCTCATTTATTAAATCCGGAAGTGCTAAGCCTTGATTTTGATATTGCTTAGAAACAGATACAACAAATCGCAAGTTTGCTTTTGTTAATCGCTCCAATGCCTGTCGATCGCCATTGCGAATTTTACGCGCTAATTGCACTTCTTCTTCAGCTGTAATAAGATCAACGCGACCAATTTCTTGAAGGTATTTATCAAGAGATGCCGTTTCTCTGTTTGTAACTTGTTTAGCGATTTTTAACTGTCTCATTTTGACTGTATTTGTAAGTATTGGAATTATGAAACGTATTATTATTAAAAAGGTTAGTGTTTTGACGCTTTTTTTTTAAAATAAAAACAAGAAGATTATAATTTTAATATATCTGAGAGGTATTTATGCTATTTGATTGATTATTTAAATTTACTTTAAACTCAAATAGAGTATTCTGATATCATTTTTTGTCTTTGAAATAACCTAAATTCCCTAAAAAACTAAATTCCTATTTGGAAAAACTACTTATTTTTTCTAAACTTGTTATAATAAAGAAGATGGAAAAAAGAACTTGTTTGGAGTGTGATGCTAAATTAGCGGGGAGGAAAGACCAAAAATTCTGTGCTGATTACTGTCGTAATACATATAATAACCGACAGAATGAAGATGCCAATGCCACAGTGAGAAGAATAAACGGAATACTTCGAAAAAACAGAAGGATTCTAGCGCAGCACAATCCAAATGGCAAAAAAACACTTGATGGCATTACGTTAGCAGAAGACGGATTTAATTTTCATTATTTTACAAATACCTACAAAACTTTAAAAGGAAGCCACTACTATTTTTGCTATGATCACGGTTATATTAAGTTAGAAAATGACCAATATATGCTGGTGCTCAAGCAAGATTATGTGAAATAGAATAAATGAGCTACTTAATTTCGTTCTCGCATTTGCAAAGAACTTCTATCTTTGTAAAGTCAATAAAATAATCAATGAGCTTAATAGAACTTTCTGAACAAGAAATACAAAGACGTGAATCTTTACAAAAATTACGCGACTTAGGAATAGATCCTTATCCTGCGGCATTATTT
>JBILAB010000071.1:0-9122 GCA_044354455.1 Crocinitomicaceae bacterium
AAAAACCTACTTTTCCTTTTTTATGCTTAACTGTTTCTGGAGGTCATACACAAATCGTATTGGTAGAAAGTCACTTAAAAATGTCAATTTTAGGAAAAACAATCGATGATGCAGCCGGAGAAGCATTCGATAAAGCAGCAAAAATGTTAGGCTTTTCTTACCCTGGCGGTCCATTAATTGATAAATTTGCACAATTAGGAAATCCAGATAAATTTAGTTTCTCAAAGCCACGAATTCAAGGACTTGATTTTAGTTTCAGTGGCTTAAAAACATCTATTTTATACAGTCTTCGTGATGCGCAAAAAGAAAACCCGAATTTTATTAAAGAAAATCGCAATGATTTATGCGCTTCCATTCAAAAATCGATTGTTACTATTCTTATTCAAAAACTTGAGTTGGCAGTGCAACAAACTGGGATTTATCAAGTTGCATTAGCAGGAGGCGTTTCAGCAAATAGTGCGCTCAGAAAAGCAATAAACAAAAAAAAAATGGACAATTGGAAAGTTTTTATTCCTAAATTTGAATACTGTACAGACAATGCGGCGATGATAGCAATTGCAGGAAAATTTCTCTTTGATTCAGATGATTTTGCAACACAAGCTGTTAGTGCAAAAGCTAGAATGGATTGGTAAGAATACCATTTTATAGAAATCCTAGACATTTTAATTAATATATATATTTTTTGTAAATTTGAAATATCATTTATTTTATCTCCTGCAATTAAAAAAATGCGTTTTAATCTTGTTTTCTTTTTTCTACAATGTACTTCACTTTTGATTGCTCAAAACCATGTAACTTGGAGCTTTACCTACGATAATATGAACTCAAACATTTTTATTACTGGAACTATTGACGAAGGTTGGCACCTTTATTCTCAAAAAACACCTGCTAATTCTGGACCAATACCTGTGACTGTTGACATAAATAAAAAAAAAGGATTAAAACTAATTGGTAAATGCGAGGAAAAACTAGTTCCTTACGAAATTTTTGATGTAAATTTTGATTCAAAAGTGTATCTTTTCGAACATTCCTACTTAGCATCTCAAAAAATAAAACTAAAAAATACAAATCGAATAAAAGGAAGCGTTCAATACATGGTATGCGATGATACACAATGCCTACCTCCTATTGAAGTTCCATTTACACTAATTATTAACTAAAATTACATGAAAAAAAACCTTGGCTTGATTCTTTTTTTACTGCAACTAAATTTTTTGTTTTCTCAAATCATCAATCATGAAGATGTAGTAAAAGTTAATTTTTCACTTGAACAAAAAGAATGTGAAGCTTTTGTTGTAGCGAAAATCACAATAATTCCAGGTTGGCATATCAATTCATACAAACTTCCCAAAGATTCATATGCTATTCCAAGTGAGTTAAAAGTCAATAAGACGAATAAACTTACTATTAAAGAAACAATAGAACCTATGCCGATACAATACATCGACGAAGATTTGGGTGATGTGCAGAGTTACCACAAGGGTTCACTAACTATGAAACGAAGAGTATTAATTAATTCCATCAATAATTTTAAAGTCTCTGGTGTCTTTTCATTTCAAGTATGTGATGAAGCAGGAAAATGTTTAATGCCCCACGAATATACTTTTTCATTAAATGCTAAAGGATGTGAAGCAATTAAAAATGATAGTGTTGTAAAAATTGAAAAGGATACAGCAAGTCAAATTACAAAAAATAAAGTCGTAATTAATGATAATGTAGATAAGAATCTTAAAAAAGCTCCTGGCAAACCTGCTAAATCAATGTTTCTAATTTTCATTATTTCATTCTTGAGTGGCTTTGCTGCATTGCTTACACCTTGTGTTTTTCCAATGATTCCAATGACCGTTAGTTTTTTTACGAAAAAAAGTAAATCAAAGGCTGATGGAATTAAAAACGCCTTATTATACGGCATTTCAATTATTGCGATTTATGTTCTTTTAGGTACAATTGTAACTACAATCTTTGGCCCTTCAGCATTAAATGCATTATCCACAAATGTTTGGTTTAACTTGCTTTTCTTTGTATTACTGGTCGTATTTGCTATTTCATTTTTAGGAGCATTCGAAATAATGTTACCAAGCTCTTGGCTAAATAAAGCCGATAAAGCTTCAGATAAAGGAGGCTTTATTGGAATCTTTTTTATGGCGCTTGCACTCGCATTGGTTTCTTTTTCTTGCACAGGACCAATAGTTGGTACCTTATTAGTTGAATCTGCAACAATAGGAGGAATTGCACCATTTGTCGGAATGTTTGGCTTCTCATTGGCTTTAGCGCTTCCATTTGCCTTATTTGCTGCTTTTCCTGGATGGATGAATACACTTCCAAAATCTGGTGGTTGGTTAAATACGGTGAAAGTTTTTCTTGGGTTTTTAGAACTTGCCTTGGCTTTCAAATTTCTTTCTAATGCAGATTTAGTAGTGCAAGGGCATTTCTTAGAACGTGAGTTATTCTTGGCTATCTGGATAGGGATATTTTCCGTATTAACCATTTATCTTTTTGGTTTCTTACGCTTACCACACGATAGTCCAATTCAAAATTTATCTGTTGGTCGTACATTAATTGGGACACTTTCACTGATTTTTGTAATTTACTTAATACCTGGAATGTGGGGAGCTCAATTAAAATTAATTAGCGGATTCCCACCTCCATTGTCTTATAGCGAAGCTCCTCAAGGATTTGGAAACTCGCAAAATACAACCGAACATTCTGCAAATAAAGATATGCATCTCGGACCTCAAAATATCATGGTTTTTCATGACTTAGAAAAAGCAGAAGCATATGCAAAAGAAGTAAAGAAGCCTCTTTTTGTTGACTTTACAGGTCATGCATGTGTCAACTGCCGAAAAATGGAAGAAAAGGTCTGGGGTGAGCCCGGAGTAATTGAAATATTAAGAGATAAAATGATTATTGTTTCGTTATATGTTGATGAAAAAACTGCACTTCCTGTTTCCGAACACAAAGAATTGGAATATGCGCCGGGTAAAAAAATGAAAATCACTCAAATAGGCCACAAATGGAGTTATTTGCAAACTACTCGATACAAAAGTAATACACAGCCTTATTACCGTTTATTGGGACCACAGAATGAAGATTTAGACATTGGGTCGGCAGACTACGAACACCATGGCAATGCTACTGATTTTAAAGCCTGGCTAGAAAAAGGTTTAGAAGAATATAAAAAGGCAGATACTAAAAACTAAAGTTAAGTAATAAACGCTATTTTTATATTCTCATTATTTAGCTAACTCATGAAACTTTGTATCGCCGAAAAACCGAGTGTTGCTAAAGATTTAGCCGAAATTTTAGGCGCAAAAATACGACACGATGGGTATTTTGAAGGCAACGGTTATTGTGTAACCTGGACCTTTGGACACCTTTGCTCTTTAAAAGATCCTGAAGATTACAATCCTAATTGGAAATATTGGAAATTAGAAGATTTACCTATTATCCCGGCGCAATTTGGAATAAAGATAAAGGGAGATAAAGGCGTTGAAAAACAATTTCAAACAATAAAAAATCTTGTTTCAAAAGCGACAGAAATAATAAATTGTGGGGATGCAGGGCAGGAAGGCGAATTGATTCAAAGATGGGTTCTCTTGAAAGCGCAATGTAAAGTCCCCATCAAACGACTTTGGATTTCTTCCTTAACAGAAGAGGCAATTAAAGCCGGCTTCAGCAAGCTCAAAGATTCTAAAGATTTTGATAATTTATTCGCTGCTGGAAACTCACGCGCTGTGGGAGATTGGATGCTTGGAATAAACGGTACTCGACTATATACCAAAAAATACGGTAAAGACAAGTTAGTATTGTCTGTTGGGCGTGTTCAAACACCAACACTGGCAATGATTGTCAACCGTCAAAAAGAAATTAATGCCTTTTCTTCAGAAGAATATTGGGAACTAAAAACAACCTATCGTGAAACAGAATTTTCATGTCAAATTGATCGCTTAAAATCTTTAGAAAAAGCAAAAAAAGGACTGGAATATCTTTTAAATAAGCCTTTCGAAATTACATCTTTCGAACAAAAAGAGGGAAAAGAAGGAAATCCACGCTTGTACGACTTGACCTCACTTCAAGTTGATGGAAACAAACGATTTGGTTTTGGTGCTGAACAAACGCTAAACCTCATCCAAAGTTTGTATGAGAAAAAATTAGTGACTTACCCTCGTGTTGACACCACTTACCTTTCAGAAGATTTACATCCCAAAATTCCGGGTATTTTAGGAAATTTAAAAGACTACAAGCGATTTACAGATGTTTTACTTCAGAAAGCCATTCCAAAATCAAAAACTATTTTTGACGATAAAAAAATAACAGACCATCACGCCATTATACCAACTGGGATTTCGCCTTCAGGAATATCTTTTGACGAACAAAAAATCTATGATTTAATCTGTCGGCGGTTTATTTCTGTCTTTTATCCTGAGTGTAAAGTATCGAATACTACGGTATTAGGAAAGGTAGATGCTTTACTATTCAAAGCCACAGGAAAACAAATTATTTCTTTGGGGTGGCGCGAAGTTTACGAAGATTTAAAAGAAGAAAAAGTAGACGAAGCGGAAGCCAAAGAGTTAAAAAAAGAACCAAAAGAAACAGAAGAAAAGATACTCCCAATTTTTGAAAAAGGTGAAAGTGGGCCACATACTCCAGAGATTCACAAAGGAAAAACAAGTCCACCAAAATATTATACTGAAGCAACCTTACTTCGAGCAATGGAAACCGCAGGAAAATTAGTGGAAAATGAAGATATGCGAGAACTGATGAAAGAAAACGGTATTGGAAGACCTTCAACGCGAGCCAATATTATCGAAACGCTTTTCAAACGAAAATACATTGAAAAGAAAAAGAAAAATCTTATAGCCACTGAAACAGGTATGAATTTAATTGACACCATCAAAAGTGATTTATTAAAAAGTCCAGAGCTTACCGGACAATGGGAACATAAATTGCGCTTGATTGAAAAAGGTAAGTATGATCCGCAAACATTTAAAAATGAACTTTTTAAAATGGTGCGGGAACTAAGTGATGAGGTAATTTTTAATTGAAAAGTTAAACTTTTTTAATTACATTTTTTCAGGTGCTTCAATTCCCAACAAATTCAAACCGCTTTTTATAACCTTTGCAACGTTGGCGCTAAGTATTAATCTACCAAGTTTAACTTCTTCGTTTGGTTCAATTAATATCGGAATTGTCTGATAAAAATGCCCAAACTGTTTTGCCAATTCGTATAAATAATTTGCAAGAAGGGCAGGAGAATAATTCTCAGCTGCTTCATTAATAATACTTGGATATAGCGTCAAACATTTCACAAGTTCTTTTTCTTCAGCTTGAAGTTCAAAAGGTATAATATCCATAGATTTTCCTACTGCTCCTTTTTTCAATAAAGAACATATACGTGCATGAGCATATTGTATAAAAGGGCCTGTATTTCCTGTTAAATCTACAGATTCCTCTGGGTTAAAAAGCATGCGTTTTTTTGGATCTACTTTTAGTAAATAATATTTTAATCCTCCCATTCCGATGCGTTCGTACAAGAGATTTCTATCGCTTTCAGAAAGACCATCTAAATGTCCTCGTTCTTTGGTCAACTCGGTTGCTTTTTCAACAACTTCTGCCATTAAATCATCCGCATCAACAACAGTTCCCTCTCGAGATTTCATTTTTCCACTCGGTAAATCTACCATGCCATAGGACAAATGAAAACAATTTTTAGCCCAAGAATAACCTAATTTTTGGAGAATTAAAAATAGTACTTTAAAATGATAATCTTGCTCATTTCCAACAGTATAAACAATTCCACTTAAATGTTTATAGTCATTAAAACGATCAATTGCTGTCCCAATATCCTGCGTCATATAAACAGCTGTACCATCAGAACGCAATACCAATTTCTCATCTAAGCCATCTGAGGTTAAATCGATCCAAACAGATCCATCTTCTTTTTTAAAGAAAACACCAGATTTTAAACCTTCAATTACCTGATCTTTACCTAATAAAAATGTTTCAGACTCATAATATAATTTGTCAAACGAAACGCCCATTTTTTTGTAGGTGACATCAAATCCGGCATAAACCCAATTATTCATGGTTGTCCAAAGTAAATACGTTTGTGGATCTCGCGCTTCCCATTTAATCAACATATCTTTGGCTTCGCGTAACAAACTTGTTTCATTCTTTGCTAAATCTTTTATTTTATCGTGGATAGCAAGCTGTGCTTTTTCGTCTTTTCCTGTCAATGCAGCTTGAAATTTTTTGAAGTTCTCAGAAATAGTCGCTGAAAAACCTTCAAAATTTCCTTTTTCCCAAAGGGAAATGATTTCTTTTGCTTCCGCATTAAAGCGCTTATCAAATTCAACGTAGTATTTTCCGACTAATTTATCTCCTTTTAAATTCGTGTTAGATGGAGTTTCTCGCTCACCATTTTTATTCAAGGGAGAAAACTTTTCCCAAGCAAGCATGCTTTTACAGATATGAATACCACGGTCGTTAATTACTTGGGTTTTAATCACTTCGTGTCCATTTGCTTTTAATATCTCAGCAACTGAATGACCTAAAAAGATATTTCTTAAATGCCCAAGATGCAAGGGTTTATTGGTGTTTGGAGATGAATATTCCACCATAATCATTGGCTTTGAATCTTTCTTTGAAAAACCAAAATCTTTATTCTGATGGATTTCTTTTAATTGATTAAACCAATAATCATCTGAGAAAACAATGTTTAAAAAGCCATTGATGACAGCACATTTTTTTATCTCTGGAATTTTTTCGATAATAAAATTTGCTATTTTCTCTCCCGCTTCAACTGGAGAACAACACAATAGCTTTACAAAAGGAAAAACAAGTAAGGTTAAATCGCCTTCAACATCCTTTCGTGTTGCTTGAAATTGAATTAAATCCTCACTAATCTCATTGCCAAACAAAAGTATGGAATGCTCAAGTAAAACTGCTTTGATTTTCTCTTCCATTATTTCTGCTCTAATACATCAACAATATGCTCAAGAATATCCAAAGCAACTTCAGCCATTTTATTTTTATCATCTAAGCATGGATTTACCTCCACTAACTCAAGCGCAATTGTTTTTGGAAAAAGTAAAAGACCTTTCAAAATGCCTTTTATTTCCTCAGGACTAAACCCTCCTTTTACTGGAGTTCCTGTTCCATATGAGGTTAAATCAGGATCCATCGAATCGACATCAAAGGAAACATAAATGATATCACAGGAAACAAGACGAGCAGAAATATCAGTAATTACCTTTGAAATTCCTAAAGAACGAACATCTTCAACTGTGAAATTTTTTAAGTTTAAGGTTTGAATTAAATTATCCTCTTCTTTTTCTGTGTCTCTGACACCCATATAAACTAAATCTTCTGGTCTAAGAGCGGATGATTTTAATTTATTCCAAGAATTCGCGGTAATACTATCAATATTGTTACGCTGAGATTCTAGATTATCAATACCCAAAGCCGTTGCTATTGGCATGCCGTGTAAATTTCCTGAAGGACTTGTATACGGAGAATGTAAATCTGAGTGAGCATCAAGCCAAACAACTCCAATTCTTTTTCCAGGATTTGCTGATTGAATACCTTTTATTGTTCCACCTGCAGAGCAATGGTCTCCAGCAATGATTAATGGAAATTTTTTCTCCGCTAAGACATTACTTATTTCTTTTGATGTCACTTCAAAAACATCGAGCATTCCATCAATGTGTTTTGCAAATGGAAATGTATTTTCACGATCCAAAAACTCATTAAAATTTTTAACTGTTTGGATACTGCGATTTTTAAAAAGTATACTCGACTTAGATCTTGCAGCTACTAAAATAGCATTTGCACCAAGAGAAGCTCCTCTAGTCCCTGCTCCAAGTTCTGAATTATTAAAGATAAATTGTATGCTTGATTTCATAAACGCCTTTTTGAGGCTAGCACAAAGATAAAATTATTTTAACGTCAAATTGAAAGCACTTTTAAAATCTAATATAAAAAAATCAAGAAATATATCCGTAATTTCGCATCTTAATTATTTAATTCAACATAGCATGCAACTGTGGAATACATTAAATAAGGAGGAACTTGAAGCAAAATTAAAAGAGGTTGGACATAAATTTGTCACAATTTCTTTTTACCAATATGCTCATATAGCAAACCCTCGCTTATTCAGAGATCACTTATTTCTAATGTGGTCAAAGTTGGACATTGTGGGACGAACCTACATTGCAACTGAAGGAATCAACGCTCAAATTGCAATTCCAACAAATTACTTGAGTCAATTTAGAGAAGAACTTTATGAAATTACTTTCCTTAATGGAATTCGCTTAAATTTTGCAGTAGACGATGCTGAAGCAGAATTTACTTTTCTGAAATTAAAAATTAAGGTTAGAGATAAAATTCTTGCAGATGGACTCAATGATAAGACCTTTGATGTCACTAATAAAGGGAAACATCTAAATGCCAGAGAATTTAATGACTTGACAAACAACAATGAAACCATTTTAATCGATTTTAGAAATCATTACGAATCTGAAGTTGGCTTCTTCAAGGGAGCAATTTTACCAGATGTAGATACTTTTCGTGAATCCCTTCCACATATTGAAAGCACTTATTTAAAAGGACAAGAAAATAAAAATATCGTGATGTATTGTACTGGAGGAATACGCTGCGAGAAAGCATCAGCATGGTTCAAACACCGCGGATTTAAAAATGTACACCAATTAGAAGGAGGAATAATTAAATATGCCAACGAAGTTAGAGAACTAGGAATTGAAAATAAATTTATCGGTAAAAATTTTGTATTCGACGAGCGAAGAGGAGAGAGAATTACAGATGATGTGATCGCCGTTTGTCACCAATGTGGAGAAGCCGCTGACACGCATACAAATTGCATGAATAATTCGTGTCACTTACTTTTTATTCAGTGTACCTCTTGTATGACTAAAATGGAGAATTGCTGCTCACAAGAATGCCTTGAAATAACTCATTTACCTGAGGAAACACAAAAAGAACTAAGAAAAGGAATTGAAAATAGTAACCAAATATTTAAAAAAGGTCGCTCACAAAAACTATTATTTAAAGCCAATAAGGAAAAACCTTTATCTTTGATTCAACAATCAAATAAATAATAAATG
>JBILAB010000072.1:0-8970 GCA_044354455.1 Crocinitomicaceae bacterium
GAAACTATATTATGAAATCAATTTTTCACCCTTCAGAAAGTCGAGGACAAGCTGATCACGGCTGGCTAAATGCAAAACATTCCTTTAGTTTTGCTAATTGGCAGAATAGAGAACGTATGCATTTTGGAGCCTTGCGTGTTTTGAATGATGACATTGTTGCTGCAGGAACAGGGTTTGGTAAACACCCGCACGATAACATGGAAATTATTACTATTCCTTTAAATGGCGAAATCCAACATGAAGATTCTATGGGGCATAAAGAAATAATTAGAACAAATCAGGTGCAAGTTATGACTGCAGGTAGCGGGATTTACCACAGTGAATTTAATTCTAGCAAAACTGAGGAATTAAAGTTATTCCAAATTTGGATTTTTCCTGATAAAGAAAATTTAGAGCCGCGTTACGCAACGATAAATTATAGTTGGGAAAATGCGAAAAATAATTTTTTACCGTTAGTTTCACCAAAAAAAGAAAATAAAGGCGCTTGGATTCATCAAAATGCTTGGATTCACATCATAAAAATTGAAAAAGCCCAAACTGCAACTTATACTATAAAAAATAAGGATAATGGTGTTTATATAATGTTGATTGATGGATTTATTGAAATTGATAATAAAAAAATGAAAGATAGAGATGCACTTGGTGTTTGGGAAACTGAAAGCGTAAAAATAGTTGCTGAAAAAGAATCGCAACTACTACTTATTGAAGTCCCCATGAAATTTTAAAAATAAATAAAACAAATGAATAAAATAATTGAAGATTTAAATTGGCGCTACGCAACTAAAAAATACGATACTACTAAAAAAATTAGTGCTCAGGATTTTAATACAATTAAAGAATCTCTGAGGCTTAGCCCCTCATCTTTTGGCTTGCAACCGTTGAAATATATTGTTGTTGAAAATAAAGAATTAAGAGAAGAATTAAAAGCCCATTCTTTTAATCAATCTCAAATTACGGATGCATCTCACATGATTGTATTCTGTTCTTTAATAGATATAAAAGAAAATCACATCGATCAATACATAGAAAATATTGCTAAAACTAGAAGTCAAGAAATTGAAAAAATTGTTGGTTTTGGAGATTACATGAAAAAGGAAATTTTTCCGATGGATAAAAGTCTACTAGCAAACTGGAATTCAAAACAAGCATATATTGCATTGGGACAAGTTCTTCATACCTGCGCAAACCTCAGAATTGATGCTACTCCAATGGAAGGTTTTAAAGCAGACAAATACGATGAGATTTTAGGTCTTACGGAACAGAACTTAAAGTCAATTCTTGTTTGTGCTTTTGGCTATAGATCTAGTGATGATTTAAATTCATCCCTACTAAAAGTGAGGAAAAGTCATAATGATTTATTTTATACTATTCTTTAAATACTAGCGAGAATTTATTGTGTGCAAAAGACCTGAAATATCTAACCAATTAAGTAGCAATTTAGATAGAATTAGTAGCATGTATAACTTATTTAAGTAGAAGCAGCCAAAAAAAAAATAACAAACAAATCAGCACAAAAAGCATTCAAAAGATATAAGAGCCTATTGATGATTTGCAGAAAAAATTAGTATATTTATAATCATTTGGACTAATGACGATAAAAACAATTTAGGGAAAATTGGTCTGTAGGATGACTTTTTTGGAAAGGAATAATATTTATTTATGCGATATTTATTGTTACAATAATGAAAAGGCATTGAAACTAATGATCAAATGATAAAGAATTTAAATTATAAAATAACACAATGAAAAATTTATTTATTTTAGCAACTCTTATGCTCACGTTCGGTTTTACGAATGCTCAAAGTAAGATATATTCGACTGATAATTCTGGGTATTCTGCTCGACAAGTTGGTAAATATGAAAATGGAAAAATATTATCTACAGATAACACTGGATATTCAGCAAGACAAATAGGCAAAATAGAAGGCAATAAGATCTACTCAACTGATAATTCTGGATACTCAGCTCGGCAAGTCGGTAAAATTGAAGGCGATAAAATCTATTCAACTGATAATTCAGGATACTCAGCTCGGCAGGTTGGAAAAATTGAAGGCGGGAAAGTTTATTCGACAGATAGTAGTGGTTATTCTGCACGTCAAGTTGGAAAATATGAAGGTGGTCAAGCAACAGGTGCGGCTGCGTCCTTTATTTTGGTACTATAAAATTATACCTATTCAATTTATTAAAAGCCATTTTAACAATAATGGGAATTTCGAAAATCGAAAAGAGTAGGGACATTAATTAATAATTACAAAATAAATTAATTTTTAAAAATGGACGAAAAGAAATCTAAATTAGCAAAAATAAAAACTACAGAAACCAAAGATAGTGTCATAGATTTTATAAATAAAGTTTCCAACGAGCAAAAGCGAATAGACAGCTTTCTGCTTTTGGAAATAATGGAAAAGGTAAGTGGAAAAGAAGCGAAAATGTGGGGGACTTCTATCATAGGATTTGGCAATAAACGATACAAAAGTCCAGTAAGCGGGAGAGAGGTAGATTGGTTTCTTTTCGGCTTCTCTCCCCGTAAAGCATATTTATCTTTATACCTTATGATAGATCATAAAGAACATGCCTTAGAAATACAAAAGCTTGGAAAACATAAAACTTCTGGGGGTTGCTTTAATATAAATAAAATGGAAGATATAGATTTTGAAATTTTGAAAGGTTTAATAGCTGCATCCCAATAGCAATAATACTGTGTTTGATCTGACTGAAATATCGAACTAAATAAGAATGATTCTTAAACAATAGATTTTCACTTTTAAGTACTAATCCTAACTAATCATTACAAAAAAAAGATATTCACTGTAATTTGTGCGAAAAAAATCGTGCGTCTTAAATTTTCACCTACTTAAAACAGAAGTGAAATGCTATCTTTGAGGAAGCAATATAGCAATGAAAAATTTAATTCTCTTTTTATTAGTTCTTAGAAGTATAAGCTTAACCTATTCGCAAGTGAAACTTGATGCCCTAGATCGTGATGATTTAAAATTAATTCAAAGTAAACTTTCAGAGCAAAATTGGGAAGCAAACGAAGCACAATTAAAAAGATATCCAATTACGAAAATCAAGCAGATATTCTATTTTTCATTCCTTGGAAAAATAAATCAACAGTTTAACCCTCAAAATTTAAGCGATCTTGGAGTAATGGTTGGAAAGCCAATCGGGTCAGTTGTAAGTCTTAAAGTCCCACTAAATCAACTTGCAACTATAAATTCACTTCCAGGATTAGAATCTATGCAAATTGCCGCAAAAATTGAAAATCTTTTGGATAAAGCAGTTACAGATATTCGCGCAGACAGTGTTCATGCAGGAATTGGCTTACCTCAAGGATACACTGGGAAAGATGTATATATTGGTGTTACTGATTGGGGATTTGATTACACTTCTCCCATGTTTTATGATACAACTTTATCTGAATCGAGAATTATTGCTGCTTGGGATCAATTTAAAACAAGCGGTCCAAGTCCAAATGGATTTAATTATGGGACAGAATATACAAGTCCTCAATCCTTACTTTCGGCTGAATGTGACACATCAAATGTTTACAATTATTTTACACATGGCACTCACGTTGCTGGAATTGCCGCTGGTAGCGGAGCTGGTTTAGCTTATCGTGGGGTAGCTTTTGAGTCAAAATTACTTTTTGTGACTTTCACCTTTAATGTTGCTTCCGTATTAGATGCTTGGGAATGGATGTATCAAAAAGCAAATGCAGATGGTAAAAGATTGGTGATTAATATGAGTTGGGGGATTTATCACTTTGGTACATTAGATGGGACATCATTGTTAAGTCAAGCTATTACTGCCTATACTGACTTAGGAGTTATATTTGTTAACTCCGGGGGAAACAATGGCAATGTTAATTTTCACCTCAAAAAAACATTTAGTAATGATGTTTTAAAATCTAAAATTGATTTTTACGATTACAATGCAAATGCAAATATGTGGGGACAAAGTATTCACTCATGGGGAGAAGTTGGAAATAATTTTTCGAATGGCATTATTGTCACAAACAATGCCGGGCTAGTTTTAGTAGAAAGTCCTTATTACGCAACAAACAATACCCCAAGTTATATCGATACATTTATAGTAGCAGGTTTAGATACAGTTTGGTACAACATTTCTGCTGATGCTGTTCATCCACTAAACAATAAGCCTCAAATGCGACTTCGTGTAAAAAACACAAATACTTCCTTGAAAATCCTTTTAAAATCTACTGCAGACACTGGCACTGTTCACTATTGGAATCTTACAGAATTAACAAATGATGTCGGAAATTGGGGCATGCCTTTCTCAACATCTGGGTCTGGAACCAGTGCTGGAAATAATTTAAATGGCATTAGCGAACCTGCTTGTTCAGATGACGTAATTACTGTTGGTGCATATGCAAGTCAATACAGCGCATCTAATGGAACTTTAGTTGGTGGTGGAATAGCTTCTTTTTCAAGTATAGGGCCAAGATACGATGGTGCAATGAAACCAGATATTTCAGCTCCAGGAGTAGCTGTTATTTCATCAATTTCATCTTATACTGATGCTGCATTTACATCTTCTGGCTCTGTTAATTTTAATGGGAGAACATACCATTTTGCTAAATTTTCTGGGACCTCTATGTCATCTCCAATGGTTGCGGGCGTTGCTGCTTTAATTTTAGATGCTAATCCTTACTTATCAGCGCGGCAAGTTAAAGAAATAATTATGGAAACAGCGCGGCAAGATAATATAACAGGGATAATTCCCGTTGAAGGAAGTACACGTTGGGGCGCTGGAAGAGTAAATGCTTATGCTGCAGTGAAATTAGCACTTCAAACGATTGGTTTAGAAGAGCCAGCGAATGACTTAATGTGGTCTGTTTTCCCTAATCCAGTTGCTAATGAACTACATTTTACGATTGTTGAAGAATTACCAAAACAGGCTGAAATTGTCAATTTAAATGGACAAGCAAATTTAAGAGCCATCATAAATGGAAAACTGAATGTATCAGATCTTTCCCCTGGTAATTATTTTATCCGTCTTCAGATTGATGGAAAAATACAACAACTACAATTTACAAAACAGTAATGGAAATTCGTCTTTTGCAAAAGCAAGAGCTTTTCCTTACTCGAAATCTTGCAGAAAAGATCTGGCCGTCAGCATACGGAACTATTTTATCTAAAGAACAATTATCTTACATGCTCAATTGGATGTATTCAATCGAAACCTTAGAAAAAAGTTTTGATAAAGGGAATGAATTCTATTGTGCATTTCACAATAACCATGAAATAGGATTTTTTGAATTGGAATTTTCAAACGAATATCCTAATACAGTTCAATTGCAAAAAATATATGTGCTTCCTTCTGAACAGAATAAAGGTATTGGAAAAAACTTTTTGCAATTGGCACTCCAAAGAGCAAAAAATAGAGGAGCAAGAAATGTAATACTTCAAGTAAATCGTGCTAATAAAGCTGTTCAATTTTATCTAAATAATAATTTCTGTATCATCAGTGAAGAAGATTTCCCTATAGGAAATGATTATTATATGAACGACTATGTAATGGAGAAAACACTCGTTTAGAAAGTAAAATCAATGAAAATTTCTTAATTTTGAGATTTATTCATTGTATGATAAAATATAGCATTCTTTTCTTTTCAATTCTATTCACACTAAACCTAAGCGCTCACCCCTTTTATTTTTCTTATGCTGAAATAGAATATAATGAGTTTAGTAATTGCTTTGAAGGTTTTATATCACTTTCGAGTCATGATTTTGAAGAATTATTGAATGAAGAAAAAAATACAAAAACAAGTATTTCAAAAGCTATAAATGACTCCCTATTAAAAAAGGAAATTAGTGAGATTTTAAATTCTGGCTTATCATTTTCTGAAGGTAGACAAGAAATCCGAATTCAACTTGAAGGATATGAAAGTGAAATGAACGGACTTACTCGTTTTTATTTTAAAACTCAGCCATTTAAAAATTCAGAAGAAATTCTTATTGAATATGACCTTTTTATGGATAAACACCCTGAACAGCAAAATAAATTGACTTTGATTCAACGCAATAAGAAAGAAACCTTCGAGTTTCTCATCCAACAAAAAACTAAATTAATAACAATAGAACCATGAAACTAGTCCTCTACATTAGTATTATTTCACTTTTTACTTTTGAATTAAGCGCACAGAAAAAATTCGCGCAATTAGATTTGGAATTACCAACACCCAACGAATTTCACAATGCCGCAGGAGCACCAGGCCATAATTATTATCAGCAAAAAGCAGATTACAAAATGGCCTTGACAATTGATGACGAAACCCAAAAATTATATGGTGTTGAAACTATCACTTACACCAATAACTCTCCAGATCGCCTTGATTATTTATGGCTTCAACTAGATCAAAATATTTATGCGGAAAATTCGGATTCGAAAGTGATAGAAATCGAAAAAATGGAAAATTTTAAATCCATTGGAGACGTTCGAAAGAAATTCTTCTATTATGATGGTGGTTTTAAAATTGAGTACATAAAATCAACTTCTGGTCAACAAATGCGCTATGCTATAAACAAGACGATGCTTCGCATCGATTTAGACAAGCCCTTACTTCCAAATTCAAGTATTAGCTTTCAAATCAAATGGATGTATAATATTAATGATCGAATGGCTGTTGGTGGAAGATCTGGTTATGAATATTTTGAAAAAGATAAAAACTATTTGTATACAATAGCACAATATTTCCCGAGGATGTGTGTCTACAACGATGTAACTGGTTGGCAAAACAAACAATTCTTAGGCACTGGAGAGTTTACACTTCCTTTTGGAGATTATGAAGTTTCAATAACTGTTCCAGCAGATCATGTTGTTGCAGCTACAGGTGAATGTCAGAATTTAGATGCGCTGCTTAGTACTGATGAAAAGAAAAGATTGGCGCAAGCAAGAAAATCAGATTCTCCAATTATAATCGTAACGCAAGCAGAAGCAGAGCTAGCAGAAAAAACAAAATCTTCAAAAACAAAAACTTGGATTTTTAAAGCTACGAATGTGAGGGATTTTGCTTTTGCAAGTTCCCGAAAGTTTATTTGGGATGCACAAAATCAAAATGTTGGCGGTAAAAATATTCTTTGTATGTCCTACTATCCTAAAGAAGGAAATCCATTGTGGGAAAGGTATTCTACAAAACTTGTAGCACATACGATAAAAACATATTCAAAATATACCGTCGATTATCCCTACCCTGTTGCTATTTCTGTCCATTCTAAATGGATTGGAATGGAGTATCCGATGATTTGTTTTAATGGCGGAAGACCAGAATCAGATGGAACATATTCAGAAGGTGAAAAATACGGAATGTGGGGAGTCATTATTCACGAGGTTGGACATAATTTTTTCCCCATGATAATAAACTCAGATGAACGCCAATGGTCTTGGATGGATGAAGGATTAAATACTTTTGTGCAATACTTAACAGAGCAAGAATGGGAAAGGGGTTATCCTTCAAGAAGAGGTCCAGCTTACCTCATCGCCGATTACATGCGAGGAGACAAGAAAACAATCTCTCCAATTATGACGAATTCAGAATCTATTCTGCAGTTTGGAAATAATGCCTACGGCAAACCTGCGACTGCGCTAAACATTCTTCGGGAAACAATTATGGGACATGAATTATTTGATTTTGCTTTTAAAACCTACTGTGAAAGATGGAAATTAAAACATCCAACTCCTGCAGATTTATTTAGAACAATGGAAGATGCCTCTGCTGTTGATTTAGATTGGTTTTGGAGAGGATGGTTTTATGGAACTGATAATGTAGATATTTCAATTGATGAAGTGAAATATTTTCAGTTAAATACTCAAAATCCAATGCTTGAAAAATCGTTCAATAAATCTAAAAACGATGCTAAAGATGTCTTTATTGGTGATGAAAGGAATAAAACAAGTATTACAGAAACTATTAATGAAAAAGATACGACAATTGATGATTTCTACGCAAAAAGAGATATCTATGCTGTAGATGCACTGGATAAAAAAGAATATGAAGCATTTTTAGCAAAAATAGATGCCAAAGATTTAGAACTTTTGAATTCTAATAAGCATTTTTACGAAGTTTCCTTTTCAAATATTGGAGGACTTGTGATGCCTCTAATTGTTGAGTTTACATTTAGTGATGATTCAAAAAAAGTTATTCGAATTCCTGCCGAAATATGGCGAAAATCTGAAGAAAAAGTAAGTAAAGTTTTCATCTTAGATAAAGAGGTTATCTCCTTTCGCTTAGATCCTTTTTTAGAAACAGCAGATACAGATTTAGATAATAATACTTGGCCAAAAAAAGTGATGCCAAGTCGCTATCAATTGTTCAAACAACAAGAAACTCAAGGAAACCCAATGCAACGACAGAAAAAAGTAGATGCTTTGGAAAAATGAAATTTAGACTTGCTAGACATACAAATAGACTCAAACAATTAGTAGACTTTTATGTAAATATAATTGGGTTAGACTTTTTAGGAGAGTTTAAAAATCATTCGGGGTACGACGGGGTGTTTATAGGTAAAAAAAAATTAGGCTGGCATCTTGAATTTACACAGACAATTGAGTTGTTAGATCACAAATTTGACGAAGATGATATTTTAGTTTTTTACCCTGAAACAGAATTTGAATATAATAGTATATTAGACAAAATAACGAATAACAAAGTCATTATATCAATTGCAAAAAATCCATATTGGCAATTAAATGGAATAACAATAAAAGACCCAGACGGCCATTGCGTAGTTATTACTAACTTGAAAATAGAAAAATCCAACGCATAAAAAAAGCGACCGAAGCCGCTTTTTAAAACTATAATTAAATTTACATTTTAATAAATTTCATTGTTTCATTTTGCTTTCCTGAAACAAACTTTACAATATAAGTTCCGTTTGGTAAGTCATCACAGTCTAAAGAAAGTGTGTTATCTCCTTTTAACATGTTCTTATTATTTATTGACTTAAC
>JBILAB010000073.1:0-8923 GCA_044354455.1 Crocinitomicaceae bacterium
ATAAACATTAAATGAAGTTTCAGTTAATGCTTCAATTGAAGCCGTTCCAATGTTGATATTGTCAACATAAATATTATTTCCGTAGTCAGAAGTTGCTTTAAATTTAAATAACGCATTATTTGCAGATGCAAAATTAGCAATATTTACATATTCAACTCTCCAATTCGCAGCAACGGGTGTAAATGCAGTAGTAACATATGTTCCTCCAGCATTAGATAATTGAGCACCAGTTTTTGAATAGATATTTGTCCAAGTTTGTCCACAGTTTGTAGATACTTCAACATCTAACACATCAGCGTAAGCAGCAGAATATTCTCTGTGTGCTACAGCAAAAGAAAGAGAAGGGTTCGAAATGGATGATAAGTTTACAGGTGCAAGGTAAACCTCCCCAACTGATCCCGCAGCGAAAGTGTAGGCATCATACTTTATAGACCCTGAACTTGCAGTTGATCTCACCCAATTATTGCTTTGCGGAGATGTTACAAAATAGTTAGCATAAGGAAATGCTGAACTCGTAAAATCTTGATAAAAGTTGCTTGTGCTTGGCGTAACTGAAATTGTAGCAAATGATGTAGTAAACTGACCCATAGGAGTTGTACTTCCACTTCCATTAATATTTGTTAAATAAACACTTAAGGTATGCGCACCAGAAGTTGTTGTTGTTGTGGGAATCGTAAAATTTGAAGTGCTTCCAACAGTTAAATTACCGCTAAAAGGAGCAGTTTGTACTGTTCCGTTGTCTATTTTGTAATTTACTGTTGCAGAAGTTATCGTGTTTGCACCATTGTTGTTTAATACAGCAACAGCTCCAGTCAAGGATGTTCCACAAGTGTACGTAGCAGCGTTAACAGAAGCAACTACACCATAATTTGGAAGTGGAATAGGAGCAGAATAACCAGCTTGGTAAACTTCTTTTGTCGTATTATTTTGAACCCATGCAACAAATCCTATTTCATTGGGATTGTAAATATATGTTGGAATTGCAATTCCTGAAAATGTAAATGTTTGAGTGCCATTAGCAGCATTGAAATTAGAGGCAACAACTGCAGTTCCAGTTGGGCTAGGAATCATTTTTCGCATTACATTGTGGAATACCGTTTCACCATTAGAACCTGGCGCACTGGTAAAGGTAATGTTTCTTTCTATCATTGCTAGTTGCATTACTGTGTTGCTAGGATTCCATACAGCAGGTGCAGTTACGGTTACTACAATATCTACTGTGTTAGTGATTGAATTTACTACGTGATTTAGTGTCATATTAACAGGAGAGGCAATAGCATACCTTGCATCGATTGCAGCTTGCGTCACATCCATATTTGTTCCATCCATAACTCTATCTGGAACACCAGTAATACCGTAGTAATCGTCTCGAGCAGCTATTTCAGTTGGATTCTGTGCATTCATTGGATCGACACCAGGCCAACTAACTTGATATTTAACAGCTACAACTTTCGTTGGGTTTGCAGCCATTAGTGCTTCTAAAGCAGGGTTTTGAGATGCACAAGGACCACAAGAAGCTTGTGAGAAACTCTCAGTCAACACCAATCTTTGTTGAGAGAATGCTGATCCAACTAATAATGATACAGACAGGGATAGTAAAATTTTCTTCATGTTTAAAATAGATTTAAGTTTTTGTTAAAATTATGTATAATTTAAAAAATAAACAAAGAATGGAGTAGTTATTTTTAATAAGCGCGCCTTAGCTTACTTAAGAATCTTTGTTTCGGCATTTTCTTTATACCAACCTACGATGTCTTTTGCTTCAGTAGGTAAAGTAGCTTTAGCGCTTACTTTTCGCTGAAAATTCATCCAATAAGCAAAACCGGCAAACCCAAGAAGCACAAGTAAGGTATTAAAGCTATTGCCAATAATCTCAAAAACAACAAATATAGCTTGAGAGAAATCACCGATTGCGTAAACAATGTCTGAAAGTGTCATATAGAGCTTGTATTAAGTTTGCAAAATAACTAATAATCTTTATGAAAAACAAATTTTATATTTCCCCAAATTCTTCTAATGTTTTTTTAGCTGCTTCTTGTTCCGCTGTTTTTTTGTTTAGCCCTTTTCCAACCCCATATTTTTTAGTGCTAATTAAAGCATTCACCGTATAAAGAGATTCTCCAGCTTCTTTTTTTTCTGAAACGACGGTAAATTCAAGCCGTAATTTTTTCTTTTGACACCAAATAAATAACAGCGATTTAAAGTCGAGCTCTTCTTCTAATAAACGTTGAACATCTATATATTTTGGAAAAACATGCGTGTTAAGTGTTTTTTTTGTCCTTTCAAATCCCGCGTCTAAATAAATTGCTCCCACAAGTGCTTCAAAGGCATTACCCTCTATGCTTTTTAGATTAATTGAGCGTTCGTCGTTGTATTTTAAAACCTCTCTAATGCCCATCTTTTCTCCGATGGTACTAAGTGTTTGGCGATTTACAATTTTTGATTTTAGCTTTGTAAGGTAACCCTCATCATCTTTTGGAAATTTGTGATATAAGAATTCTGCGACTACTGCATCTAAAACAGTATCTCCCAAAAACTCTAAGCGTTCGTTTGAAAATTCAGAATTAGGATCACTAAGAAATGATTTATGTGTAAGTGCAGTATTAAAAAAAGAGATGTTATTTGCTTTATAGCCAAAACGTTGTAAGATAAAACGGATTATTATCAATTCATTTTCCGATCTTTTCGGAGAAAATAGTTGAATCTTCAGAATACCTTATCCGTTAAATTTTTTAACAATTACACTTGTATTGTGTCCGCCAAATCCAAAGGTGTTTGAAAGGGCAACATTAACAACTCGTTTTTGCGCTTTGTTAAATGTAAAATTCAATTTTGGATCTAATTCAGGATCGGCAGTAAAATGGTTAATAGTTGGAGGAACTATATCATGTTTTACAGCTAAAATACAAGCAATCGCCTCAATCGCTCCGGCAGCACCAAGGAGGTGTCCTGTCATAGATTTTGTAGAACTAATATTCATAGTATAAGCATGTTCTCCAAAAACGGCTTCAATCGCTTTTATTTCTGCAACATCACCAAGTGGCGTTGATGTTCCATGAACATTTACATAATCAATTTCAGAAGGATTCATTTCTGCATCTTCTAAAGCTGCAAGCATTGTATTTTTCGCACCAAGACCCTCAGGATGTGGGGCAGTCATGTGATAGGCATCACCAGACATTCCACCACCGACAACTTCGGCATATATTTTTGCTCCACGTTTCATCGCGTGGTCATAATCTTCAAGAATTAAAGCCCCAGCTCCTTCTCCAAGGATAAATCCGTCTCTATCCACATCAAAGGGGCGCGAAGCAGTTTCTGGCGAGTCATTTCTTGTTGATAAAGCTTTTAGGGCATTAAAACCACCCATTCCCATTTCGTTTACTGCAGCTTCAGAACCACCACAAACGATTGCGTCAGCTTTTCTTAAGCGAATTAAGTTAAAGGCGTCAATAATCGCATTGGTAGAGGAAGCACAAGCAGAAACTGTAGCATAGTTTGGTCCACGAAGTCCAAATTTTATAGAGATATGACCTGCCGCAATATCAACAATCATCTTAGGAATAAAAAAAGGATTGAATCGCGGAACGCCATCTCCAGCAAAATACTCTCTTGATTCTTCTTGAAAAGTTGTTAAGCCGCCAACTCCAGAACCCCAAATAACTCCAATTCGGTCAAGATTTGATTCAGAAGATAATAATCCTGAATCTTCTATAGCTTCTGTACTGGCTACAATCGCATAATGACAAAAAGCATCTAGTTTTCGCGCCTCTTTTCGATCCATGTGCTCTTCAACATTGAATCCTTTGAGTTCGCAAGCAAATTGAGTTTTAAATAAGCTAGCATCAAAATGCGTAATTTTTGCTGCACCACTTTTACCCTCAACAAGACCTTTCCAATAAGACTCTAAATTATTTCCTATTGGCGTCAGTGCGCCCATTCCTGTAACAACAACTCGTTTTAACTGCATCGTTTTGGAATATGAATCCAAGATTTATTTTGCGTTGTTCTCAATATATGAGATGGCGTCTCCAACAGTTTGGATACCTTCAGCTTTGTCATCTGGAATGGAAATATTGAATTGCTTTTCAAATTCCATTATCAATTCTACTGTGTCCAATGAATCGGCACCTAAATCATTTGTGAAGCTTGCTTCGTTTGACACTGCACTTTCTTCTACATTTAATTTATCTACGATTATAGCGATAACTTGAGCTTTGATTTCAGACATGTTTTATTTATTTTAGGTTTTCAATGTGCAAAGAAAAAAACAATCATCCAATTATCAAAATAAATACCCAATTTTTATTAACTATTTATGCCTTATTACTTTTTAATATTGGTCTTATTCCTACTTTTGTAAGTACATGAATACTACAAATATTGCTATATTTATTTCTGGAAAAGGCAGCAATGCACTTAATTTAATTACATATTTTAAAAATTCCGAACAGTTTAAAATCTGCTTGATTTTTGCCACAAAAGAAAATTCTGAGATTGAAAGAAGTTGTGCAGATAATAATATTGAATTTTATTTTTCGGAAAAAAATGGCATTGAATTAGAAAAAGCCCAAGTTCAGCTTTGCACTTCAAAATCAATCTCTTGGGTTGTTTTAGCGGGATATTTAAAGCAAATTCCCCCCTCATTTATTGCTTTATTTCCGAATAGAATTATAAATATTCACCCTTCTTTATTACCAAAATTTGGTGGGAAAGGGATGTATGGTATAAACGTTCACCGAGCTGTACTAGCAGAAAAAGAAAGTAAATCTGGGATCACCATTCACTATGTTACTGAAGAATTTGACAAAGGCGAAATAATAGCACAATATAATTTAGATATTGAAGAAGACGAGACACTAGAAACTTTAGAAACTAAGATCCATGAGTTAGAACTTCACTATTTTCCTATGGTTTTGGAAGAAGTTTTAAAAAAACGTAAGTGCCTATAGAATATTTCCTAATAAATTTTTATCATTTTATTACCGATCACCTCTTTTAAAAACCGAATTTTTTGAGAAAAGATAACTTAAGGATACCTCAGCAGATTGCTTGTATGCACGGGAAATTTTTCCGACTTCTATATCATAAGAAAAACCTAATTTAAAAGAAGCAATATCTATTGCACAGTAAGGCGTTAAAACCCCACTTAATCTAGCATATGAGCCTATGGTAAGGTATTTTACATTCTTTAAGTTTGTATAACGAGAAGATTCTCTCAAGACAGTTTTGTAAAAGAGCCCAACATTTGTTTCACGGTGCGGCCCTTGAAAAAATTGAGCAACACTAAATTCAAGCAGTGCCCGATCGGTAAGCGCATATTTTAAATTACTATGAAAGCAAGATTTAATATAAAGAATATCATTTGTAAAAGAAGTAAAGCGAATATTTGGCCGATTCAAATGCATGAAAGAAACCCCTATTTGGAAATCTAATATTTCGCCAGCAACTGGAATATTTGGTCGACTTTTGTAATTATAGGAAAACCCAGCACCAGCATCTAGATAAGAGTAGGCAGCAGAGTTATTTAGCTCTCCAGAATTAACAGAAGGATCTAATTGTGTTCCATTCCATTGAGAATAAAAAAGTAAGTTTGAGAAATCTGCAGAGCGATTAGCATAACTTGCTTGAATTCCCGCAGAAAACCAATTGTTTTTTGTTAAGGGTAAATTACCACTTAGCGTTAAACCGCTGGACTTTACGCTCATTTTAGAATCACCTCCTACATCATCAGTAAAATAGATACCCAAACCTACAAATGGTTTTGTCATAAGCTTGTTTCTTCCAATTGAAAATTCTGCCATTCCATAAGAGGTAGTAAATTGCGTTCCCGAACCAAGCCATTGACTTCGATGTTGGAAGCTTACCTTTTCCCATCCGTCATAATTTGCAGTTAATGCAGGATTTATCATGGCAATTGTTTTATCTATTTGAGATAAATGAAAATCTTGGGCAACTATAAATTGCACAGAAATAAAGAAATAAAGAATTAAAAAATAGGACTTCAGCATTGTTAACGAATTAAGGTAATATTACCACTTAAGGTTTTTTTCGTGCCATCTACATAAATCACGACAACAAAATAAGGATAAACCCCCATATTACAATCAAGGCCCTTATACTTTCCGTTCCACTGAAACTTTTTGTCATCTGACTCAAAAATTGTTGCTCCCCATCGATCCGAAATCTTAAAGTCAATAGAAAGGATGTCTTTTCCAACAATTATTTGATACACATTATTTAGATTGTTACCAATTCCATTTGGAGAAAAAGCAGTTGGTATATGGATACCTAAGGAACAATCTATAGAACTATCGTCAGGATTACAGGCATCACATGGATCTGAGCCCTGCGAAATCTCATCACCATCTGAAAGACCATCACCATCTGTATCAAAAACCTGATAATCTGAACACAAAATAGCTTCTTGAGAATCTGGTAAACCATCTCCATCTGTATCGATTTGGCAATCAATACTCGAATCATCTGGATCACATGGATCTAAAGGATCTGTATTATTTGCTACTTCATTTCCATCGCTTAGTCCATCACCATCTGTATCAGGATTTGTAGGACTTGTGCCATTTGCAGTCTCTTGACTATACGTTAAACCATCTCCATCTGAGTCGCAATTTGGCGCTGTAACATTTGGAATACAAGGATCTGAATTTGCAGGATCAGCCTCATTGTTTACACCATCTCCATCCGAATCAGTAGTAGAAGATTCTAGAGCATCAATTATCCCATCTCCATCAGTATCTAATGGGTTGGTAGGATCTGGCCCAATTTCAGCGCAATCGTTTTCTCCATCTCCATCAGTATCAGGATTGTTTGGATTTGTTCCGGCAGTTATTTCATCGGCATTTGTGCAACCATCTGCGTCTAAATCAGGATTATCCACAATAAAAAATGCAGTAATATTTTCAATTCCATTTATATTTAAGCTATTTGTATCAGATGTTACAGGCGAGCTCATTGGACCAGTAGTATATTCCCAATGATCAAAGAGGAAGCCTGGATTAGCTTTTGCAATAACATTGGTGCTAATGCCACCATAGTACTCAGTGATCCACGGATAGGTTGGTGCCCATAAAGAGTTTACTTTAATTTCTCCAGCTAAAGGAGGAGAAACATTAAATGTTACAGCAAAAGGACCCGTTAAGGTGTAACAATCAATTAAACCTTGTTCAAGTGCTGCACATCTTAAATTAATAAAATCCCTTAATTCTTGTACATTGGTATTCCAACCGGCGAATGATCCTCCCCATCTCGCGCAATGTGCCGTCATTTCTGGAGAAATTTCATTTACCATACTATCTAATAAATTTATCATGTAAGCACAAGAAAAATGTGTGTTTACAAGGTCTACATAACGTGTAATGTAGTATTGCTCAACTATAGGATTTTCTAAAATAAGTTTTTCCAAAATATCAGTATGTCCTTGGCCTCCGGGATTTGGTAAGTTTTCGGCATTACATGGGTCTGCATTTGCACTTGGGTCTGGTATACCGGTATAGTTGGTGTAATGACCAAAGGTTGCATCCATATCCCAAAGAGTATAGCGCCATTTCTTTTTATCTCCAAGTGGATCCATTCCTCTCCACCAGGAAGTATTCCAATTTAACCAATCTTGGTTTACAACATAGGAATTAAGTACGAAATAATCTACCAATGATTCCCAATTCAATTGACTATCAACATAGGTGAAGTTTGCTGCATTTCCCATGTTATTGTTTGCAATGTAAGTGCGCAATGCATTCCAAGCTGGAGCCGCATTTGGCGCTCCATATTCTGTCCAAGTACCACCCCATGTTTTTAGATACTGTACGTTATATTCGTCCTGATTAGCATAGTGTTTTGTAAAATCAGAGTCATCTACTTTTTCCCGAATCTCATATACGCCCCAATATTGGCCATTTAAATATAAAACACATGGCCTCCATGTTCTCTCATCTAATTTTAGATCTGCTTGCTGAGATAAAGTATGTACAAAAGCATCACGAATATGCGCCCCACCATTTTCAAAAGGATAATTGTCGCTCGCTCCAGGCTTCAATATTATTCTCTGAAATTCATCTCTTGAAGTCATAGGGAAAATTTCATGATCGATATCTCCATTGTATCCAAACTGATCTTTCATTATAAAATCAAGCCCTCTTTGAGGGTAAGCCCAAGAATCATTTCCGTGTTCATTAAATTCACCCTCGCCTTTATCGATGAAAGTTCCGGTTTCCTCAAAAATCTCAAAAAATCCTTGCGGCGTTATCTGCTGCCCACCTAATAAAGAGGCTAGACTTTGATTTCCAGCTCCCGCAATTGATATAACAGGAACAGTATGCGTTACATTTATAAAATAGGTTGAGGAAGCTGTAAAGCTAGTTTGTTCACCTGTAATATATGCTCTAGCTCGAAGAACTGTTGTCACATTAATTAATATTGGTCCAGAAAAAACTGTAGAAGTTGCTGTTGGCACAGAACCATCTAATGTATACCGTATTGTTGCGGCGGCATTAGGACATGTTATTGTAACATTTTGCGCTGAGGGGTAAAATCCTGAAGACAAACTCATAACAGGAGTTGAAACATAAAAATTAAGTGCCCCGTTATTATTTGCATTGGGCGTTGGAGTAGTAAAAAGTTTCCAATCCGTCGCTCCATTTGTCGATCTACCAACAGAATGGTTGCTTTTAGTCATGTGGATTATCTTAAGAGAATCTACTACAATCCCCGCAGGATTAGTCAAAATTATCCATTCTCCATCTGTTTGAGTCAATTTAAAATTTGGGTGGTACTCCGTTCCATTAACGGTGTTCCTACCTGAGCAATAAACCATTTTAAAACCATTTGCGGCAATAGTTCCGCTCGGGATTAACCATTTTGTAAGATTAGTAGCTTTATCTGAAAGATACCAGCCGCTTAAATC
>JBILAB010000074.1:0-8915 GCA_044354455.1 Crocinitomicaceae bacterium
AGAATCTTAAAAAATTTAATACAAATTTACTACAAAGAATTTAAAATTCAATTTAATGAATTCGTTCATAATTATTTGTCTTTTTCGCGATTTCTAATAAAAGTAATTTCAATTTTGTTATCATACTTATTTTCAATTTTTTAAGTGGTCACATCGACATTTTTAATATGTTCGCTTTCAAAAGAACAAACATTGAAAGTGGTAAAGAAGATATTTAGAAAATAAATAAACCAGTGTTAGCAAAAACCGATTTATTCAAATATGAGACCTAAAATAATTAATATAAATTACAATAATTAAAAAATCAGTTTTTTCATAAAATCAACAATTTTTGATAAAAAAGAGTGGTTTTTAGTCAAAAAGTTGCCTTTTTTGCTGTTTTTTAGCTTATTTTGAAAAATTTAGGAATTTTTATTTTTCTAATTTACAAGAAAAAATACATGCTATCCTTCCTCACTTGCTTTCTTCGCTTTACGATATAGGTAGCTGTCATAAATGAAACGTTTTGCAAAACGAACTTGCTTATCTGAATTGATTAGTTTTTTATAAACATTTGCATTTACGCCAAAGTATTCGTAACAAGAACCATCAGTAAATGTAATCTCCAATAAGAGTCCTTTGTGTTTAAAATCTGCAATTCCACATTCATTAATAGTTGTGGTATACTCTGATAAATTTGCAGCTATCGTTTCTGGAGCAATGCTTACCAAAAAATGGTAGCCATCTACAACTTGTCTACCTTTAATGCTGGCTTCTTCTTTTAGAGGATCTCCGTCTTGAAACTTATCTGGATGCCATTCCTTTACTAATTTGCGATAAGTAGTTTTTAGAGAGCTTAGATCAATTTCTTTTTCAATCTGAAATACTTTTTTGTATTCGTTAACACGTTTCATATAAAATTTTAAAGCAATCTAAACATTGAATTTGGCGCGAAGATAAGGCTAATTAAGCATAATTGAATGAAAATAAAATTAAGCCATTGTATTTTAGGTATTAATTCAAATAAAAAAACTTCTAAGATTGATTTTCAACAATCAACAATTCCTTACTTTAGTAAAATTTTTATTTTTTAAAATCTCAACTTATGAAATCAGTTTTTTTCCTATTTAATTTATTGCTTGTTTTTAATTTTTCCGCTCAGGAAAATATAAATTACCGCCTGCCTTCGCAAGAAATACTTGCTTTAGCTGATTTTGAAAGAGCACCATCTGTTTCTATGGATACGAAAAAAGAGTTCATGCTGTTAAGTTACAGAAATACGTATAAAACATTGGATGATTTGAATCAAGAAGAAATTCGCTTAGGAGGTTTACGCATTAACCCGATTACCAATATTTCAAGTACGATGTCATACATCAATAATTTAAAAATTAGAAAAATTAGTAATAAAACCGAGGTGCAAGTTAGTGGTTTGCCGAAAAATCCGAAAATTGCCAATATTTCTTGGTCCCCAAACGAGCAGAAAATAGCATTTACAAATACTACAAATACAGGAGTTGAATTGTGGTTTATTAATGTTGTTTCGGCTGAAGCAAAAAAAATCACTGAAGATAACTTAAACGCTAATTTAGGGAGTCCCTATAATTGGATGATAGACAACGAAACTCTTTTAGTAAAAGTTCTCCCAAAAAATCGACCTGCTTTAATTGATGTAAAAAAAGATGTGCCAAAAGGTCCAACGGTTATGTTAAGTGATGGCTCAAAATCACAAAACAGAACCTATCCTGATTTATTGAAAAACAAGGTGGATGAAGATAATTTTGATGCGCTAGTTACTTCTGAATTATATAAGGTTTCGCTTTCTGGCACAAAAGAGTTATTCAAGACACAAGCAATTTATACTGGGGAAAGTTATTCGCCGGATGGAAATTATTTGCTTTTAACAACCATTAAAAAACCCTATTCCTATATTGTTCCCTTGAGTCGCTTTCCTCAAACAACAACTGTTTACGATAATTCAGGAAAAGAAATTAAAGTAGTAAACGAAGTTCCATTAACCGAAATTATGCCCAAAGGTTTTTCATCTGTACGAAAAGGAAAGCGAAACATGAGCTGGCGTTCAGATAAACCAGCAACATTAATCTATGTTATTGCTTTGGATGAAGGCGATCAAGCAAATAAAGTTGCTTTTAGAGACGAACTTTTTCAATGGGAGGCGCCTTTTACAAGTGAAGCTACTTCCATCACTAAAATACAACAGCGTTTCAGTGGAATGATTTGGGGAAATGAAACACTGGCGATTGTTTATGATGATTGGTATGATACTCGAAATACGAAAACCTATCTTATAAATCCATCAAATCCAAGTCAAGCGCCAAAAATTATATTCGATCGGAATTCGCAGGATATATATGCTGATCCCGGAAATTTTGAAACTAAAAAGAATCAGTTTAACCGCGAAGTTTTGGCCATTGAAAATGGCAGTACTTACCTAATTGGTGACGGAAATACAAAAGATGGGCAGTTTCCTTTTATCGACGAATTCAATTTAGAAACCTTGAAATCAAAACGCCTTTATACATCGAGAATGAGAGATAAAAAAGAAGATTTATTGGGGATTGAAGATTTTAAAAAAGGAGAGGTTTTAGTTATGATTCAATCTAAAAATGATTATCCAAATTATTACTTTAGAAACATTAAATCAAAAGACAAGTTAACACAAATTACATTTTTCGCCAATCCCTTTGAAAGTATAAAAGATGTTTATAAAGAAGTGATTAAATATAAGCGCAAGGACGGTGTTGATTTAACGGGAACCTTGTATTTACCAGTTGGATATGATTTAGTAAAAAAAGAAAAATTGCCACTATTAATTTGGGCTTATCCTGCTGAATTCAAGGATAAAAATTCTGCTGGTCAAAATGATAAAAATCCGAATGAATTCACCTTTCCATATTATGGTTCTTTTGTCTATTGGGTTATGAAAGGATATGCTGTTTTGGATGATGCATCGTTCCCAATTATTGGTGAAGGAACAACTGAGCCGAATGATAATTTTATGTCACAATTGATTGATGACGCAGAAGCTGCCATAAATGCAGTAGATAGTTTAGGATATATTAATCGCAAAAAAGTGGCAATTGGTGGGCATTCTTATGGTGCTTTTATGACAGCAAATTTATTAACTCATTCGAACTTATTTGCTTGTGGAATTGCAAGAAGTGGCGCATATAATAGAACCTTGACGCCTTTTGGATTTCAAAGTGAACAACGAAATTATTGGGATGTTCCAACTGTTTATAATGAAATGTCGCCTTTTATGAATGCTGAAAAAATGAAAACGCCACTTTTATTAGTTCATGGCGACGCTGATAATAATCCCGGGACATTTACTTTGCAATCTGAGAGGTATTTTCAAGCTTTAAAAGGTCTAGGCGCTCCCGTTCGCTTGGTTTTATTACCAAAAGAAAGTCATGGCTATGCTGCAAAAGAAAATATTTTTCACCTGCTTTGGGAACAAGATCAATTTTTAGAGAAATACTTGAAAAATTAGAGGAATAATAATTAATTTTTATTTAAAATCTAGGGAAAGAATTACAAATAACTTTATATTATTAATTTTTTCATCTTTCTTTATTAAATATACAACTGTTAAAATTACACTTTAACTAGCTGTCTTAAAAATGGGGGGGTATACTTAATATTTAAGTGAATATAATTTCTAATGAATAATTTTTACTCGTGAAGTATGCATGTAACCTGGGTTTAATCCCAAAGTGTTTGTAAAACTTTATTTTTATCTGAGTAATTTATATTTTTTTTAGTAATACAAAACTTCGTGTAAAAGTTTTTGTTCCTAATAAAAGTATCCACTCTATACTTCCTATATTAAATTAAATACGGATTTAATTAAAATTATTGAAAATCTATTTCTACATTTAAAAGCGATAACAACAAAGCATATATCTGTTTTTATCATGAAGGCTTTTGTAAATTCATCTATATAATCACCTTCATTTAATAAATTTATAAAAGTTGACTTAAAGAACTATAATCTCAAACTTCAAAAGTTTAAAGCATTTAAGTTTGGGAACTTAATTTTTTGAAAAGTTAAGATCGAATTTAAATAGTAAACAATTATTTGTGTCAAAGTTTTTTTATTTTTTTATTTTTATTATAAAATATTACTTTATATTTGTAAAAATTTTAAAACTTATATATGAAAACTTTGTACATTATTTTAACATGCATTTTAACTTCACACTTAGTAAATTCTCAGTGTTTAACTCCTACTTCACCTGCACCTCAAGTTGAATGTTGGCAAACTTCTGCTTGGAATACTACATTGTGTGATTGGGTAGCATCAGGAACTCAGCCAGCTGCTCCAACTGGGCTTTTATGCTGGGAAGTAGCAACATTTAATACAACAAGCTGCTCATGGGTAGTAAGTGGTACACAAGCTCCAGCGCCAACAATAGCGTGTTATGAGACATCAGCATTCAATACAACAAGCTGCTCATGGGTAGTAAGTGGTACACAAGCACCAGCTCCATCAATAGCGTGTTATGAGACATCAGCATTCAATACAACAAGCTGCTCATGGGTAGTAAGTGGAACAATGCCGATACAACCAATACTTGAATGCTCATTTTTTATAGCTGCTTTCAATACTCAAACTTGTCTTTGGGTTGTAACAAATCCGATTTTACCTGAAACTACATCTTGTTGGGAATTAGCGACCTTCAGCACATCAGATTGTGCTTGGGTTTACACTGGCGAGCAGCAAGTGATGCCAACACTTATTTGTGGAGAAACAGCAACTTTTAATACAAATAGTTGTTCTTGGGTAGTTAGTGGAACGCCTGTAGCACCTCCTGTTCAAAATTGTTGGCAGACAGCGATATTAAATCCAGTAACATGTACATATGAAATAAGTGGCACACAAGCGCCAGCACCAGTAATAGCGTGTTATGAGACAGCAGCATTTAACACAACAAGTTGTTCATGGGTAGTAAGTGGTACACAAGCACCAGCACCAACAAACTTGGCATGCTATGAGACAGCAGCATTCAATACCACAACATGTGCTTGGGTAGTAAGTGGCACACAAGCGCCAGCGCCAACAAACTTAGCGTGTTATCAAACTGCAGCATTCAATACTACATCATGTTTATGGGATGTGATAGGAGTACAGCCTTTACCAACTTTTAATTTCTGTTATGACTATGGTATTTTTAACACACAATCTTGTACATGGGATATAGTTAGCATAAAACCAGCAGATCCAAGTGGAACAACGTATAATTTATCTGCATCAATTTGTCAAACTTTCAATGTAAGGTATAGAATTGAAGGATCAGGATCAACTGGTTGGATTTCATTAGGCGTAAATTCATCCCCATTTAATATAAACGGTTTAACTCCCAATACTTCTTATGAATGGAGTGTTAAATGCCCAGGAGGAACTTGGCTTCAACAAAATTCTTTTACAACTTCAGCAGGAATTTCATGTTATGAAACATCAACTTGGAATGGCGAAACATGTGTATGGGATGTGACAGGTACTCAACCGGCAGAACCTACATTTCTTGCTTGTTATGAGACAACAGCATTCAATACAACTAGTTGTTCATGGGTAGTAAGTGGTTCACAACCAGCACAACCAACAAATCTTTTATGTTGGCAGTCAGTGGGTACTTTTAACTCACAAACATGTCAATGGAATATACTAGGAACTCAACCAGAACAGCCAACAGGTGGGTGGGATTGCAATAATCAATCACTTGAGTTTAATAGCACAATCTGTAATTGGGAAATTGTTGGTGGAGCTCCAACTGCGCCAATAGTAGCATGTTATCAAACTTTTGAAGGATATAACCCAGAAACATGTGCAGCTATAATAACAGGAACTCAGCCAGCTGCTCCAACTGGTCTTTTATGCTGGCAAACAGCAACATTCAACACAGGAACATGTACATGGGTAACAAGTGGAACTCAAGCCGTACAACCAACAGGTCTTTTTTGTTGGCAAACAGCAGTATTCAATACCACATCATGTGTATGGGATGTAATAGGAATAGCTCCAGTTGAACCTGTTCTAGAGTGCTATCAATCAACAACCTTTAACATAGCTACTTGTTCATGGGTAGTTGCTGGACTTGCTCCTCAAGCACCATCAAATTTAGCATGTTATCAAACTGCAGTATTAAATCAATCAAGTTGTACTTGGGAAGTTGAAGGATCTCTTCCTCTTCAACCAACTGTAGCATGTTATGAGACATTAGGATCATTTAATACTACTAGCTGTTCTTGGACTGTAACAGGCACACAAGCACCAGCACCAACAAACTTGGCATGCTATGAGACAGCAGCTTTCAATACTCAGACTTGTCTTTGGGATGTAACTGGAACACAAGCACCAGCACCAACAAACTTGGCATGCTATGAGACAGCAGCATTCAATACTCAAACTTGTCTTTGGGATGTAACAGGAACTCAACCAGAAGAGCCAGCAACAGCATGTTATGAGACAGCAACATTTAATGTTGATTCTTGTGCATGGGATGTAACAGGAACTCAACCAGAAGAGCCAACAACAGCATGTTATGAGACAGCAACATTTAATGTTGGTTCTTGTGCATGGGATGTAACAGGAACTCAACCAGAAGAGCCAACAACAGCATGTTATGAGACAGCAACATTTAATGTTAATTCTTGTGCATGGGATGTTAGTGGAGAACTACAAGAAAATATAGTAAATATAGATACTTTAGTTTCATACACATGGATGGTAAATGGTCAAACTTATACTCTTTCTGGAACATATGAATTTCTAGACACTATCAATTGTGTTCTTGAAATTTTAAATTTAGCATTGACAAATAGTATATCTGAAGAATTATCTAATAAGCTTTCAATATACCCAAATCCAACATCTGGAAACGTAATAATTTCTTTCCCTATGAATGCGGAAGGTAATTTAAGTGTTTTTGATACCCAAGGTAAACTAGTTCTTTCTTCCACACTTAATAGTGGAGATATAATTGACCTAAGTAATAAAACACCAGGTGTTTATACTTTTAAAATTAATTTAAATGATAAGATTCATATTGAAAGAATCATTAAGAATTAATTATATAAATTGATTAAAGAAGAAAGCCACTTTTAGTGGCTTTTTTTTTACCTTATACTTTGTATAAAAAAATTATACATATTGATTTTATTTTTCTTAAGTTTCTAAAGCGATATTAAATATGTTTTAATCTACAGATAGAACGAAATTATCTATTGATAATATTTTCGATGAATAAAATGTCGATATAACTTTTTGTAAATTGAAAAACGAATTGATTAACTGATCGAATAATGATTCCGAAATTTTTATTTTAATTATAATAGCTATTGAATTAGAAAATAAAAAACTTAAGTTACTACGAAATGTCTTGGATAGTTGCCAAAGATCTAGCATGAATTAAAAATTAATGAACACCAAAATTTGTAAATACACATATTATATAAAGAACATTAGAAATCTATATTGACAGCTTCTGACAACGGTTTTGAAAATCGAAGGTCAAACCCCCTAAAAGCAAAAACCCTAGAACATTTATACATTCTAGGGTTTTCTGAGTCTACAGCCATATAGACTTAGCTTTTAAGCTAAGCGTTTTGCGGTCGGTAATCGACTCTCTGATAACGTTTTGCAGCTACAATAAGTTGGCGATTTCGAAGACGAAAACTGTCTGCCACCACTGAACTTTATACGAAGCACAAATGTTCATATTACCACGTCACCCGCCATTTCTTTAAACCCGCTGTTATCGCCAGCCCTTCTATCTTTCGCTGTAATTGCTGTCTATTGTTTAATAAATTTCAGAGTTTGCTGTTGATAATTTTTTAGGTGAAGAAAATAAAGTCCGTTTGGTAAATCGACAATATTTAATTGCAATGTTGGCATTATTTCCATTTCCTTTATTAAAATCCCAATGGAATTAAAAATCTGAATTTGTTCTTTGCTATTGTTGCCAGTAAACTTGATTGTCAAAGTTGATGTTGCCGGATTTGGATAAATGTGCGATAATAAATTCTGACTTTCCTCATTAATGCCAGAAGCAAGGCAATTAACATTTATTAAAGAGTCATACTCCCCAATATGCCAATTCAACAAATTGTCATACACAATCAGCTTGGCGGCATTTTTAATATTTGCGGCATCGGTAGCTGATAGTCCAGAATTAAAAGTAATAAGTGTTGGGTCTTTTCTAAATAATGCAGTATAAAAACAACAAGCGGCTGCGTAAGAGCCAGCAACAGACGGATGACTTTCATCTGCCTGATACAAATCAATTAGTGGAAAGTTTTGTCTGATATTTTCCCAAACTGCACCTACAGGGGATACTATAGCATTATTACTATCTGCCATCATTTTATATCTTAAATTTAAAAGACTATCCATTCCAGAATAGGTGCATACTGGAGGCCACGAAGCGCAATTAGAAGCATCTCCGTTTTTTCTACCCCAAGTCATATAAAATACTGTTTCGGCACATTGGTTTTCAGCGTTGATAATACTGTCTAAAATATGAGCATATGGAAAAACATCGGTTTCGACTTGACTAATTGGAAACGAAGGTCTTTGACTTTGTTCCTGCAATATCACATAATCCCAATTACCCAATGCGATTTTTGCCAAGGAAGTTGCGTCTGTTGAATGTCCTTGAAAAGTATAACCGCCTGGAGAGTTGCTATCGAATATTAAAGTGTCACCTAGTGAAGCTGCAACATCAGCAACTATTTGAGGTAAATTATTTACAGTGGTATAACTGTTGCCAAGGAATAAGACCCTTTTTGTTTGTCCATACGAAAATGATATGGAACCAATTAATAAGGTTAGAATTGTTATTATATTTTTCATATTTCTTTAATTGTGCCTACTCTTGTCGGTTTTCGGCTTTACCCGTTGTTTGAAAACGTTG